>VBLV01000248.1 GCA_005879045.1 Methanobacteriota archaeon
CCGCGACATTGCGCCGCCGCGGGTCGCAGACTGGGTCATCATGGGCCACTTCGATGCCCGGGAATACCTCGATGTGGCCTTCCAGACACTCCGGAGCAAGGGGACGATTGTCTACCACGAATTGTGCCCGAAGGAGCAGTATCCGGATGCCTTGACCCGCAGGCTCGCCGCGGCCGCACGGGCCCACTGGATGAATGTCCGTTCGATTCAAACCCGGATTGTGAAGTCGTACGCTCCGGGAATCGTCCACTCCCGGGCAGAAGTGGAGGTTACACGCCAGAGTCGACCGTGAGCGACCGAAACACTGAATAAGGATGAGCTTGCTCGGGACGTCGGTGATGGGAATGAATTGCCACAAATGTGGAACGCTGCTGCCCGCGGAAGCGGCCTACTGTCCGTCGTGCGGAGCGCCCCGCAATGAAATCGAGCACTTCGTGCGCGAGACGGAACGGGCCGTGCTCCTGGCCCTGACGACCGGCACCGCGGCGTTGGACCGCGCGGCCAAGGACCTCCAGCCCGCGTTCGACAAGGCGGTCCAGACCCTGCGGCCGGCGGTCGAGGCCGTCGGCAAAGCGACGAACGACGTGGTCGTCGCCATGACGCCCATGGCCGAAGCCACGGTGCGAGTCGCCAAGGAGGTCGCAGACAAGACCGTCGCGGCGGTGAAACCGGCGGTCTCGAAGGCCACAGAACGAACGGGAAACGCAGTCCACAAGATCCGAGAGAAGGTCCGAATCGGCCGGCAACCCTGACGATCCCGGGAGTCCCATCCAAACCGTTTTCTACGCATGCGGGCCTAGTGGATACGTGGGTCGGACCGCTGCGATTGGACTCTGTGGAGTCCTCACCCTTTTGCTGACGGCACTGACCGTCTCCGCGGGAACCGCAACCGCGGTCGTGCCGCGACCCCTCGCGAGTCCTGCGGGTGCCCTTCTGGTGACGTTCGACATCCAAGTCGACGCCGGTGCGGCCGACTACGTGCACCGGGCGGCGCAGGCGGCCATCGCATCGAATCAGGATCTCGTCATCGTGATGAACACGCCGGGTGGGCTCCTCTCGAACATGGTCCAGATCATCAACTCGACGCAGGAGGTCCAGAATCACGGGCTCGCCGTCTACACGTTCGTGCCGCCTGCGGCGTTCGCGGCGTCGGCCGGGAGTTACATCGCCCTGGCGTCGAACGCGATCTACATGGGGAACGCGTCGGTGATTGGTCCGTCGACACCCTACATCATCGGCGGGGACCCGAGCCAGGTGCAGCATGTGCAGAACTTCGCGACGGCCCTCATGGTATCCCTCGCGCAGGCACACGGATACAATGTGACCGCCGCGATCGACATGGCGCAAAACAACACGGCCTTCTCCGGCTCCGAGGCGGCCGCGATCGGCCTCGTGACCGGCATGGCCCAGAGCCTCAATGACTTCCTGACGAAGGTCGGGTTGAACGGAGTACCGGTCACGCCCTTCGAGCAACCGCTGTACGATCGCTTCCTCAGCTTCCTGAGCGATCCCACGGTCGACGGGCTCTTCATCCTCATCGGGATCATCGCCCTCGTCCTCGATCTGTTCCACCGGACGCTCTTCTTGAGCGTCGTCGCGGTCATCTTCATCGCCCTCGGGTTCCTCGGTGCGCAGATCATCGGGGCGTCCGTCGTCGGAATCCTGATCCTGATCATCGCGGCGGCCCTCGTCATCCTCGAGGTGAAGGCGGGCCACGGCCTCTTCGCGATCACAGGCATCATCCTCGGTCTCGCGGGGACCTACCTCCTCGCTTACAACGTCGAGTACTCCCCCTCCCCATACGGGGTCACGCAGTACGTCATCCTCGGAGGCACAGGTGCCGCCTTGGTGGTCGCGTTCCTATACCTCACTAGGATCCGAAAGGCCCTCATGGCTCAACCGAAGCTCATCGATCCCACGCGAATCGTCAACATGACCGGGCGCGCCGCGACAGACCTGGTTCCCGGAAAGGATGGCGTCGCCAACGTCGGCGCTGAGGAC
>VBLV01000249.1 GCA_005879045.1 Methanobacteriota archaeon
GAACTCGCGGGTCAGCATCTTGTTCTCAGGGTGCTGGCGGACAAGCGAAACATCTCGGGCGGGAGATTGTCACTCAACCGAGTGTCCGGGATCTTGACGACGTCCAGGAGCCTGCTCGGAAGGACGTCGGCTTGCTCCTCTCACACGTCCTTCCACGTTGGTGTGTCGTACCGGTCACGCATGGCCTCTCCCTCCGCTTGCATACAGATCCAGGATCGGCGAATTTGGGGGAGGAGCGCGGACGGGTGCAGTCCAGACTTGAACGTGTCACTTTTCGGCCAATTGCACTCGACAATGACATTAAAATCTTGAACCGCGATAACTGATCTTGCGCGGGAGGGTCCGCGCGGACTTCGAGAACGCGAATCGCGCTCTCGTCGTTGCATCCGGAGAGTGGAAAGGGTGGCGCTAGAGCAGGGATTGAGCACGAGTTCGGGGATGCGGGCAAAGCCTTTTGCCGTCTGGGTCATCGCGGGCGGACTGGTCTTCGCGGCGATCGTGACGTTTGCCGGTGCCGTTCTGTACCTCATTCAGAATGGGGCGGGCGACGGGGTATTCTACTCCTACCTAATCTTCGCGATCGTTCCCTTGGTCTTCGCGGTCTTCGCGTGGCGGGAGAAGCGCTGGGCGTACATCGCGGCCGCGGTCGTTTGCATCCTGTTCCTGATCCTGTATGTCGCATTCTCTTTCAATTCTCTCTTGAATCCGGCCGATAACGCTTTTGCCCTTTTGGCAGCCCTCGTCCCGACCTTCGCCCTCGTGACCGTGTTTGGCATCCTGGCCTTCCGGTCCGCGAAATCAGGCCTCCGCCAGAAGACGTACCTCGTATCCGTGCGGTCGACGGGCGGGCTCCTGACATTGGCCGTCGTCGGTTTCGTGATTGGAATGCTCGTCGCAGGAACGATCGGCTCCAGCGTCATCCTGAGAAACACGGCGGGCACCGCCGCGGACATCAGCATCGTCCCGAACGCCATGAGCGCCGCGATCCCTTACAGCCCCGCGACGTTCACCGTCGCCGTCGGCCGCATGGTCACGTGGATCAACCTGGACAGGACTGCCCACACAGTGACCAGCACCGTCGCAGGCCAATTCGACTCCGGCTTGATCAGCACAGGACAAACGTGGACCTGGACCTTTACCCAAACGGGGACGTATCACTACTACTGCACGTATCATCCCATGATGACGGGCACAATCATCGTGCAGTAGGGCCGACGCCAACGGGGGCCCCGAACAGGAAGCGACTTCCGAATCTCGGAGATGGCACCGCGCTTACGCAGGAACTCGCAACTCCAATGAACCCAGCTAACGCTAGCAGCAATCCGCTTGCGAGAGTCCCAAAGTACGCTTGGGGGCTTGCCGTTGTGGGCGGGCTGATTTGGGTATTGCTCGGTCTTCTGATTTTGTTCCTTCCCGGGGACCCGGGGAATCGAATCTTTTTCACGGGTGACCCCTCCAGCTATTCCACTGAGGCTTCAAACGATTTGATTTATTCCGCGCGCGTCGTAGGTGTCACTTTCCTGACGGCAGGGCTTCTGCTGTCGGCCATCGGCCTCACCGCCTTCAAAGGAGGAGAGAAGTGGGCGTGGTATGGTACTGCAACACCCCTGATCACGTTGTTGTTCAGCGTCTACCTTGCAGCGACGGGAGAGAGGGGCTCCGCAGTCAACGTATTCATTCAGTTCCTCCCTTTATGGGTCGTGCAAGCCTTGGCGCTGCTGCTCTCAATCCGGAGTTTCTTCCCCGCGAAACCCGCCGCCGTTATCGTAGCCCCGTAGCTTCGACGCTCAAGTAGACCGCAAAGGCGCGGGCAAGTCTCATCCTCACGGATGGTTGCTGAGAGCATGAATCGATCTTCTGAACCCACTCGGCCGCGGATCGACCCGAATTCCCCACACGGAGTGGGGTCAGCTCCATGAATGGGTCCGTCCGGAGTCGACCTACGAAAGGGGCCATCTCAGGCAGTCGCAATGGAGTTCTCGAGGACCCCGATTCCCTCGATCTCGATTTCGATGCGATCCCCGGGCTTGAGGTAGCGAGCGCGGTCGCCTCGCTCCAGCTCGCATCCTCCGGGAATCGTCCCGCTGCCCCACACTTCACCCGCGTGGATCGGCTGGAATCGGGAGAGGAACTCGAGCATCTCCGGGAACGACCAGAGGGCTCGCTGGCCTTCGCGGACCCACGGGTTCTCGTGGACGAGCGAGCGGTATCGATCGCGCAGCCGTTCCTCGTTGTTCACGCGCACGACGATCGCTTGGTCCCGCAACTCCCCGAACTCGTCGCGGGTCACGATGCACGGCCCGAGGGCGTTCGCCCAATCCTTCCCCGGAGCCGGCCCCATGCCGGTGCGGCTTGCCGTCGCTTGGAGGTCCCGGGCCGAGAAATCGTTGAAGATCGTGACGCCGAAGAGATGGGCGTTGGCCTTCGCCGCGTCGATGTCCCGCCCGCCCTCCCCGAGGACGAAGCCGATCTCCGCCTCGTAATCCATCTTCGCCGATGGCACGAGCCGCGGCGTCCGTCCCTCGAACGTCTCGAAGCGCATCGGAGGGATGGCCTCCTTCGTCCCGACGACGTTCAGCGGGTTGCCGTTGTAGTCCCATTCGGGCGGGATCTGGGCCCATGCGGCCGCCCGCGTGCGCGCGACATGGGCCCGAAACGCGAGGAAGTCTCGCAACAGCCGCGGAGCGATCGGCGAATGGATCCGCACATCGCCCGGTCGAAACGCCCACAGCGGGGCGTCGGACTCGACCTTCTCGGCCTCGGCCAGCACCTGGAGCGACCGGTCCCATACGTCGCCCTTCAACCCGGGACACGCATCGATGAACTCAAGCGTGTTCGCCGGGATCGCGGAATCCACCGCGGAGAGGTCGACGATTTTTTCCCAGTGGTCCCATCGGCCGAGGACCGCGCCCATGCGCGGAGGCCCTCCCGCCGTTGAGAATCGCACGAGCCTCATGTGGGCCTCCGCGCTCCTCGGTGCCCGAATCGAATCCGAAACTGCGGGAAGGTCACGGTTTCACCTTGGCTCAGGCGGAGGGCGATTCCCAGCCTTCGCCCGCGGGTTGCGCCCGTGTGACGTTCTCAGACCAGCTCAGGGCATATGCGGGATCACGGTACGCGAAGCCTTGGGTCGTGATCCGCATGCTCTCGAAGTACGTATCGAGCATGACCGCAAGGCGCGCTTGCACCTTCCCCCGGGCCGCGAGCGAGCGCTGGGCCGCGTTCCCTTGGGGACTATGGGGTGTCGCTCCGGGGTGGAACGTGAACGAGCCTTCCTCGATGACGCCCTCGCGGGCGCCGTAGAAGGCGTTGCAGAAGAACATCAACTCGTCCGAATCGACGTTGAAGTGCGCGTACGGGGCGGGGACCTCCTGCGGATGCCATCCCGCCATGACGGGGACGAAGGAGCACAGAGAGAATCCGCTGTGCGGCACGTTGCCCGATTGGAACGTCTGGTGCATCGGCGGGGCCGTATGGATCTCCCGCGCGATCCCGTGATGGCTCTTGATGTCGAAGACGAACGGGTACAGGGCCCCTTCCCACCCGGCC
>VBLV01000250.1 GCA_005879045.1 Methanobacteriota archaeon
ACATCTCGCCGTACCCGCGATACGTCACGGGCGCGATCCGCAATGCCGGCCACACGTGGGAATACGTCACGATCGACCAAGTTCGCAATGACCATCCGCTGAAGGGCGACCTCCTCGTCCTCATCTCGGGCCCGATTGTGCCGGGCAAGTATCTCCGCAGCCTGCCGATTAGCGAGCGGGAGATCGTCCATCATGCGAGCGCGTTCGAAGGTGCGCGAATGTTCGGGGGGCCGCTCGCACGATTCCGCTATTACGACGAGACGCTCGTCGAGCCGTTCGACTGGGTCGCGCTGCGTGACATCGACACGGCGGTCCACGACTACCTGACGACCGGAGAATGGACGAACCGCGATCGGACGAGGGACGAGTGGGACCGCTGGGCCCTCCTGGGAGCGGACGTGGTCCGATCGCATCCGGACTTCCCGGACCCGCTGACAATCGAACTCGACACCTCGAAAGGCTGCGTGCGGTACATCAACAAAGGCTGCTCGTTCTGCATCGAGCCGATGTATGGCAAGCCGAAGTTCCGACCCGTGGCCGGCGTCCTCCGGGAGGTCCGTCGCCTCGCGGCCCTCGGCGCAGTAAACTTCCGGCTCGGAGGGCAGGCGGACTTCTTCAGCTACCAGGCGATCGGCTTGGGGTCGTCCGCGACGCCGCAGATCAATGGACCCGCGATTCGCGAGCTGCTGGAAGGAATTCGAGCGGCGGCCCCGAACCTGAAGGTCTTGCATACAGACAATGGGGATCCGGCGATGATGGTCGCGCATCCGGACGAGGCCATGGCGGCGATGCGGGACCTCGTGGCCTTCGCCACGCCGGGCACCAGCCTCTCGTTCGGACTCGAGTCGGCGGATCCGCGCGTCACGGAGGCGAACAACCTGAACATCGACGCGGAAGGATGCCTCGCGGCGATCCGGATGGTGAATGCCGTCGGACGGGAACGCGGTGAGAACGGCATGCCGCGGCTTCTCCCCGGCCTCAATTTCGTCGTCGGCCTCGATGGCGAGACGAAGAAGACGTTCGACCTGAATCTCGCATTCCTGAAACGCCTCCTGGGCGAGGATCTCTGGGTCCGCCGGATCAACATCCGTCAGGTCCGACCGGTGCGTCGGGAGTTCGAGCCCACGGGATTGTATCGCGAATTCCGGAAGTTCAAGGAGGCCGTGCGGACGTTGATCGACCACGAGATGCTCCGACGGGTGATCCCGGAGGGCACGGTCCTCCGGGATGTGTTCCTGGAGATTCATGACGGCCACGTGACGTACGGCCGGCAGATCGGCACGTATCCGATTCTCGTCGGCCTCCCGTACGACCTGGCGTTGAATCGATTCGTCGACGTGCGCGTGACGAGCCACGGTCAGCGGTCCCTCACCGGGATCGAATACCCGCTCGATGTGAACCGCGCGCCGCTCGCCGCGATTTGCGCTCTCCCGGGTATCGGGGAGAAGCGAGCCGCGCGGATCGTCCGCGCGAGGCCGTTTGATTCGTGGCC
>VBLV01000233.1 GCA_005879045.1 Methanobacteriota archaeon
GACGTAGAACACGTACGAATTCGGGAATTCGTTCGTCATGTAATGGAAGAAGTCCTTGCGCGACGTGATTCCGGCGGTCGTCGCGACGACGATGAACGCGCCGATCGTGATGCCGAAGAGGTAGTCGAACGTCGCCTGGACGCGCTTCGAGAGAACGATCCCCTCTTGGATCGAACCTTGCAGCCCTTGCCCCGGTTCCGTGATGTAGATGCTGATGAGGACATTCGCGACGACGGCGCAGACGAGGAGGGAAATCGCGAACAGGAGGACGTGCTTCTGAAAGGCCCGATGCGTCTTTTGGCGGGCGACCGCGACGATGATCAGGCCCGACAGGAATAGCGCACTCGCTGCGCTGAGGTACGTGACAACGCTCGTTGCATCCGCCAGGCACGCTCACCCGCAGAGAATGTGCGATGGGTTCCCCTGGACTCTATTTAAGCCGTCTTCGCTCGTTATCGGAACCGATTCCGCAACCAACTCACGCTGGTTCCTGGAAATAAGAATCACGCCGGAGAACCGACGAGCCCTCTTCATATGGCCCTGCGACCACACTTCTTCGATCGGCATGCCGAGTCAACCGTCCATCCCCCTCGGGATCAACCCCGACGACCTCGACCTGCTCTCTCGGACCGTCGTGCGACTTGGCGGGTACGCGGAGGGCCTGTTCGACTTCCATGACTTCGGCTTCGACAAGAACTCCTTGCGGGACCATATTTCGAACGTCCATGCGACGCTGAAGCGTCTCAAGGACGTTTCGCCGCCGGGAGGCTTGCCGCTCCGGCCCCCGAACATCCCGGCGGGGGCGTTCTGGGAGGATCAAGGCGAGGTCTGGAACTATCTCCAGAGCTAGCGTTTCGCGGCC
>VBLV01000234.1 GCA_005879045.1 Methanobacteriota archaeon
ACCAGATGGAGATCATGGACGAACGGGTGGCCTTGGGACAGGCCCTCTCGATGTTCGAGAAAGAGCCGAACTTTTCGCTGGTTCGGATGGAGCGGATTGGGGAGAACTTCTATGCGCCGGACGACTCGATGAAATGGTGGGAGCGACTGGCAAGTCATATTTCCGCAGCGAGTCGGCACAACATCATCGACATGGCATTCACGGATCGAGTGTACGATCTACCCCGGATGAAGAACTTCC
>VBLV01000235.1 GCA_005879045.1 Methanobacteriota archaeon
CAGTTTGCGCGCTGCGAACAGACCCCGTGCCAACGAGCGACCCCGGTAGGGGCGCTCTAAAAGTCATGTGCTATTTAAGGGTCGCGTCCCGCGGAAATCAGGCGTCCGCCGGGAGGGCAACGACCCGCTCGCAGTACGGGCACACGACGCGTTCCTCCGGGAAGTACCACGTGTCGACGTTGCCGCCGCAGTTCGGGCACGTGCCGACGAAGTGCTCCTGTTTCAGCGCGTCCTGGGAGACGAACTCATCGGTGGTCCGGTCGATTGCGCCCTTGACCAGACCCTCGTTGAGGGCCTTCCCGAGGAGCTTCTCCGTCTCGAACCGCGTCTTCCCGAGTCGCTGCGCCATCAGATCCATCTTGATCCGCCGCTGGGACTTCGCCCAGTTCGCGAACTCGACGACGGTCCGTTCGCGCCGCCACTGCCGCACGCCGACCGCAATCGCGATGACGCCCGGGATGACGGTGATCGGACCGCACACGTACAGGAAGAGTGGGATGTCGTACAGGAGGACGACGAAGAACAGGCCGAAGAAGAGGGCGAAGCCACCCATCGCGAAGTACGCGATCGGGTCGAGATCCAGCAGGCTCGACGTACTCGAGGACACGCTCCGTCCGACGAAACCGCGGGTACTTCAATCCGGCGTCGTCAGAATCAGGAACGCGTGACGGATCCCGTCAGCGGGTTTCCGGCGGGGTCGGAGTCTCTGGCGCGACCGGGGTGCGCGGCGTTTTCAGCGGCTCGCGGATGAACAACACGCCGGCCCCGGAGATTCCGATGAGGCCGAGGGCAATCACCGCGAACGCGATCGGGCCGAGCGCCTGCGTCAAGGCGCCGCCGAGGACCGGTCCCACGATGAGCCCGGATCCGAAGATGATCGAGTAAATTCCGAACGTGGTTCCCGTCACGGCGTGCTCGACGATGTCCCCGAGATACGCGAGCGCGGCGGGCGGGAACGTCCCGGCACCGGCCGCGAGGACGACGATGAGGGGCCAGCGGGAGACCAGCTGGGCGAGATCCGGATTGCCGGGGCGTGTGGCGAGCGCAAGGAGAATCGCGAGTCCACCGAAGCCCGCAAGGCCCAGACCCATGAACGGCCGTCGCAGACGCGCGCGATCGGACAGTCGGCCGCTCACCGCGAGCGAGAGACCGAGGGGAATCCCGAGGGACGCGACGACGATCAGGAGTTGATTGGTCGTCGCGGAACCCTGGTTGCCTGCGCCCAGCAAGTTGTCGGTGAAGGTGAGGACGTATCCGTAGAGTGCGACCACGGGGATGTAGACCGGGAGGAGTCGCTGGATGTCCTTGTTCCGCAACACGGTCCGAAGGAGCTCGAGCGTCCCCCGCTGCAGCTCCGGAGTGAAGGGGGTTTCCTGGACGAGGAACTGGACCATGATGACGCTCACCGTGACGCCGAGTCCGCCCACCGCGAGGACCACCGCGTCCGCGACCCCGAACGCATGGAGGGCAAGGAAAGCCGCTCCGAACCCTGCGACGAGGCCGCCGAACGTCACGAGATCGAAGAACGCCATGAGTTGGGCCCGGTTCGCGCGGTTCGAATGGTCGTTGATCATCGCGAGCGTCGAGGCGACCTTCGCCGCCGCGCCAATTCCGAACATCGCGAAAAAGACGGCGACGAGATAGGGCCTCACGCCTGGATCCACGTCGATGCTCAGGATGAACAGGAAGACCGCCGCGGCCGTCACCAGATGGGCGAAGACGAGGATCCGTTTCCTCCCGATGCGATCGCACAACGCTCCAAGGTAGCCGACCGTCGCGATTTCGGCGAGCGGGTAGACCGCAAAGAGGACGCCCCGCCACAGGGGGTCCAACGAGCGCATCACGTCCTGCATCACCGCGACCCCGGCGAACGCCGCGGCGCGCATGATGAACGTCGCGAAATACAGGAACGAGAGGTTCCGGACATCCCCCGGCCCGAGGTTGAAGAACGCCGTCAGTTTGCGGGTCACGAATCCGGCCAAACGGGAGGCCTCGCGAACTCGATGGCGCACACGGGCTCTCGGCGGAATAGGTTTGCGGTCCGGCCCGCGTCGGCTTCTCGGAGTTTCCGACCCGAAAACTCAGACGGAAATTCTTAAGTAATGCGATGATGCCTCGTCTCCCGAATAGGAGGCCTCTCCCTGTTCTGCAATCAGTGCGGTGGACGTATCGCGGACGGCTCGGTGTTCTGTAACCTTTGTGGCGCCCGCCAGGGCGTCGTCGCCCCGGCGCAAGTCTCACCCGGCGTAGCTCCGTCTCCAGGGAATCCCGTTCCGGCGCCCGGTGTCCCGGGAGGGACGTCGATGGGTCAACCGTACAACCCGAACGCCCCCGTGCAGCAAGTCCGGGCTCCGGCGATGCCGCAGTCTTTGAAATGTAGCTCGTGCGGCGCGCCTCTGACCCCGGGGTCCGGCCTCGCCCTGGTCGTGTGTGCATATTGCGGCGCCGTGACGACGATGGGCGCCGGCGGCGCGGCCGAAATGATCCAGAAGCACTACATGTTGGAAAACAA
>VBLV01000236.1 GCA_005879045.1 Methanobacteriota archaeon
GTCGATTCCGATGCTCAAGGGCTCCAGCCGGCCGCGAAAGAACACGCGGCCGCTAATGACCCGCACGCGCCGCCTCCAAGGTCCGGCGCACGACGGGACCGCGGGGCTGGGTTTCCGCGAAGACCTCGGCCTGGAACTTGTAGACCCGGGTCGCGGGGTCGAGCCACGCGTCGGCCAAGAGGCCCGCTTTCATGCACGCCTCGGACAGAAATTCGGCCGCATCCCAGGCGTACTCGACCGCGACCTGCGGAAGCAGAAGTCCGCGATACGGACCCTGGGCGACGCTCAGCCCATCCACGCCGACGTTGACGGACTTCGCGAGGTCCTTCGGCTTCTTCACATCAATTAGTTCGGGCGGGGTCAGGATGCTGACTTCCACCGTGACGCGGTCGAGCTCTTCCGAGGTCAAGCGCGGGAATCGCGGGTCCTCCGCGGCGCCCTCCGCGGCTTTCTCGATCGACTTGACGAGAGGGAAGAACGGCTGAGGGTAGCCGATGCAGCCACGCAGCAGGCCACTCGGATGTTCGTTGAGCGTGACGAACGCCCCGGACTTCGTTTCGAATGCCTTGGGGATTTCAACGGTTCGTTTCGCGCGCTTGACGACGTACGCCTCGAGGGCCTCACGCGCGATGCGGACGGCGAGTTCGCCTTCCCGGTCCGCGTACGACATTCGGCTCGACAACAAGGCGCGTGCCTTAACATTGTCGGCGCGGTTCTCCGATTGCCATTCCGTGCGGCCGCTCTCGCTCCGTCGATTGGCATGTCTAGCATGCGAATTGGACTCGCAACCTTTATCGGCCCCGACTTCTCATTCACCGCGGCACAACATGCGAGCGCGCGTCCCCGTCGTCGAAATCATGACGCAATCCCCGGTGACGATTCCGGCCACCGCGACCGCGAAGGAGGCGGCCGGCCTCATGCGAGACCGGGAGATCGGGAGCCTCGTGGTGGTCGAGACCGGCAAGCCGATGGGCATCGTCACGGAGCGGGACATCGTGACGAAAGTCGCCGCGCCGGACAAACAACCGAGTCGTGTCCTCGTCCGGGACATCATGACGTCCCCCGTGGTCGTGGTTCATCCGCACGAGGAAGTCGCCGAGGCCGCGAAGC
>VBLV01000237.1 GCA_005879045.1 Methanobacteriota archaeon
TCGGTGACGATCCACTCGAGTTCGGCCGGAAGGTGATCCTCGAACGCGGCTGGGCGGAAGAGGTTTCCTTCACGGACTCGGGCGCGAGGGTGCGCGGCTCGATCGAGGCGATGCCCGGGGGGGACGTGGAGACGTGCCACCGGCTTCGCGGGATTCTCTCGAAGCTCCTTGAGGCGAAGACGAAACACCGAGTGCGCCTGGCGGAAGTGGAGTGCGTGAGCACGGGCGGTCGCGAATGCGTGGGCGTGACCGCCTTGGCGGACATGGTCCGCGCGCTCCGAGAGGTGACGAAGGCGGAGGCGGTCGCAGTCGTCAATCGCGATGGCGGGATCGTGGCGGCCGAGCTTCCTCGAAATGTTTCGCAGGAGACGTTCTCGATCATGTGCGCCGCAATCCTCGGCGCCGGGATGACCGCCGCGACGGAGCTGGGCCACACGGCGCCGCACCGCGTCCTCCTGGAGTCCGACGACGCGACCGTCGTCATCCAAGAAATCGGCCGACGCGCCATGGTGGTGCTCGTGGTACCGCCGGAGCGCGTGGTCTCCGATCTCGACGCGGCGATTTCGCGGTTCGCGCAGGCCGCAGCGAAGGACTTGGACTGAGCGCTCCGGGAAGCCTTAATGGGGCCACGACCTTTCGTGCCGCGGGCCCGTAGTCTAGTGGCTATGATGCGACTCTTACAAAGTCGAGGTCGTCGGTTCGATTCCGACCGGGCCCATTCGCCGCGTCTCAGTGCCGAATCCACAGCCTCTGTCGAAGGATCACGCCGAGCGCACGGGATAGGACGGGCGCACCCACCGCCGAAAGGACCGTGGACACGGTCGCGCCGAGTCCGAGCGCAGCGGTCGGCGGGAGAAATCGGACGAAATACCACGCCGACCCCATCAAGCCCCCGAGCCACACGACCAGGAAAGTGAAGAAGAGGGGCCGGACGAGGAGCATCGCCATCAGGACCAGAGCCAGAATTCCGCCTGCGTAAAGGAGAAGTTCTGGGGGAGCGCCCATCGCCGTGGAAATCCACAGCAACAACGGGACTTCGAGTGCCGCAATCAGCAGGAGACCCAGCCGCCACTTCCACCGCATCTCGTTCGGTCCCTCACTGTCGGTAGTCCTCCGGTCGAAAGCCCAGATCGACTCTGATATCTCGCAGTCGTCCGAGGTTCGTCCCATCGAGCAGATGAACGGACGCATCCTCGACGCGGACGAGGTCCTCGTCGAAGAGCGGTCCGATGAATCGCGCCCGGAGGTCGTTCACGGGCATTCCGCCGCATAGGTCGTTGAAGGAAGGCACGACGATCGCCTCCTTCGGGAGCTTCGGATAGCGTTTGTGCTTCCGGAGGAACGGCACCCGCATCCAGCACGGGACAATCTGCCGGGATCCCAACGCGTCGCGGAACGCCGCGGCCGGATGGTTGTGTCCCATAAGGAGAACGGATCCCTCCATGACCTTCTTGTACGGCCAAGCGTGCCCGTGGCAGAACCCGACGTCCTCGATCCGGAAGCCATACGCGGGCTTGAAACGCACGCTGCGAGGCACGATGTTCTTCAGCATGCCGTCGTGGTTGCCTTGGGCGATGTATACTTCCCGAAACCTCGGCGCGAGGTCGCGGAAGAATACGTAGACGTCCCGTCGCTCGCGGGAGGCCATCTTCGGCACGAGATGCTTCACGTCGCCCAAGATGACGAGTCGGCTCGCGCCTCGACGATCCGCCAGGTCGATGAGCTTTCGGCCCATCCCCTCCGCGCGGCTCGGGACCCGGATCCCCTTTTCGTGCAGCTCCTCCTCGATTCCAATGTGCAGGTCCGCGACGACGAGGATGTCGTCCGCCATGAGTGCGGGCTCATCCGGGACCGGCTCGAGATCCACGTCCGCTCCAACGGCGGGTCGGCTTAATGGTTGTGCCGGGTCCACGTTCTTGTCGCTCGTCGCGTTCAGAGAAACTCGGCGAGGACCCGCCCCAGGTTGTCTGCGACGTCGACCGAAGTCAAGCCGTAACTCTTGATCTTGAAGGCGAGGTCGCCCGCATAGCCGTTCGTGAAGGCGCCGAGGCGGGCGGCGTCGAAAGGGGGCATCCCTTTCGACATGAGACCGGCCACGACCCCGCAGAGCACATCGCCCGTCCCGCCGACCGTCATCCCCGGATTTCCCGTGTAATTGAACTTGACTCGCGTCCCGTCCGTCACGATGTCAACGTGGCCCTTCAGCAGGATCGTGGCGCCGAGTGTCTTCGCGGCCTCTCGGACAAGTTCGGCTCGGTCCTCCGGCGCATCCGGGAGGGCCTTACCGGTCAGGGTCTGGAACTCTCGGGAGTGCGGCGTGATGACCGCCCGCTTCCCGACGAGGCACTTCGGATCGGAGGCGACCGCCCGGATCGCGTCAGCGTCCACGACGAGGGGCAGCGCGATGCTCCGCACGATCTCCTTCACGGCGTCTAGCGTCCCCTCGGCGTCGCCCAGTCCGGGGCCAATCGCGATCGCGTCGGCGCGTGACGCCAGCTCGACGATCTGCCGAGTGTCCTCCCGCAGGAGTCGGTGGCCGACGAGCGGATGGACGATGAACATCGGGGAATACGATGCGACGACCTGAGCCGCAAGGGCCGGTGTCGCGACGTGGATGAGATCGCCGCCGACGCCCAAGGCACCGTACCCGACGAGCGCCGGGGCGCCGGTGTATGGTCCGCCACCGATG
>VBLV01000054.1 GCA_005879045.1 Methanobacteriota archaeon
TGGGTCGGTACGACGAAGTCACACCCCGCGTCGCCGAGAGCATTCATCGGGGAATCACGGGATCCAAGCTCGTGCGTTTCGAGAAGAGCGCTCACTTGGCGATGTGGGAGGAGCGGTCCCATTACATCGAAGTCCTTCGAAACTTCCTGGACGGCGTCCGCCCCACCTGAAGGAGAACAGGATGTCCATTCAGCCGTTGCCCGGGGAGAGACGTCCGCGTCCGCGGATCGAGACGCTCGCCGACCTGGTGTTCGGCCTTTCCCTGTCGATCGGGGCGATCGGCCTGATTGCGAGTGCGCCGACCACGCAGAGCGAGATTAACAGCCACATCTACGCGTTCGGCTTCACGTTCCTGGTCCTCATCACCGCGTGGATCATTTACACGACGTACATGTCCGTCCTCCCCGGAGAGGTGAGGGCCATCACCTTCCTCAACGTGGCCCTCCTGCTGCTCGTCGCGCTGATTCCCTACCTGTAACCCCTCGTTGAATCCCGCCGAGGTGTCCGCCATCGGGGCGTACGCGTCCACCCTATTCGCGTTGGACCTCACGGGAATCATGCTGATCCTGGCGGCCTTCGCGCACGTCATCAGCATCGAAGAGAGGAATCTCGTCGCGCCGGAACTGGCTCGACTCTTCCGCAACGGGAGGAACCGCTTGGCGATCCTATCGCTCGCGACGGCGGTTTCGATCGCCCCGCAGTTCTGGGAGTGGACTCTGCTTGGGGTGCCGACCCGGTTGTACATCTGGTACCTGCCGCTCATCTCGTACTGGGTCGGCCGACTCGTCCGGCCGCAGAGCCGGACGTACCGGATCTCATGAACATCCGGGTCCGACATCGAAGTCTTTGCAGGGCTCGGATCCGGATGCCCTAGTGCGTGAGGAACGGTGCAACGAGATACAAGATGACGTTGCCGAGGCTATGGCTCAGGATGACGCCCCAAAGGTTCCGCGTCTTGAGGACGATGAGTCCGTAGAACAGCCCCACCGCGAACACGAACACGAGGTCGACCCCGTTCAGAAAGAAGATGTGAAGGGATGCGAAGATCGCGGTCACGTAGAGGAGGCCGCCGCGCGTACCGAGGCCTTCGACCGCCCGTTTCAGCAGGATTGCGCGGAAGATGAGTTCCTCGGAGAAACCGGTGGCGAAGAAGATCACGAGGCCGCCGAGGACGAGGGAACCGAACGTCAACCCCGCGATCCACGCGGGGGGCCGCAGGATGACGAACTCCACGAGGCCCAGGGGAATTCCCGTCAGCGCGATCGCCATCTGCTGAACGATCTCGGGCCATCGAGCGAATGTCAGACCGAGATCCCGCGGTCGCAATCGTTGGACGTACGCGACGGCCGCGACGGACACCAGGAGCGGCACGCTAACGAGGGCGAGCCACGGGAGCGTGTTCAACGGATCCGTCACCGGTGCGGTGACGAAATTGTACCGAGGGACCGCGAGCGAGAAGACGCGGACGAGGGATGCGAGGCTCGCGGCGACGAGCAGCGGCGCGAGCATGGCATCCTTGGGTTGCATGATGACCGAGAGGAACATGAGCGTGAACACCAGGAGGATGTCGCTAACGAGGGCGAGCCACGGGAGCGTGTTCAACGGATCCGTCACCGGTGCGGTGACGAAATTGTACCGAGGGACCGCGAGCGAGAAGACGCGGACGAGGGATGCGAGGCTCGCGGCGACGAGCAGCGGCGCGAGCATGGCATCCTTGGGTTGCATGATGACCGAGAGGAACATGAGCGTGAACACCAGGAGGATGTGGATCCCGAGACCGATGGATTGGAACGGCCGGTCCGTACCCGTCGCACCGCCGGGGATGGCGATGAGGATCTCGGCCGCAATCACGGCCCCGAGGTACCCGAGGAGGTAGGTCCACCGGGAGATCCGAACGGACTCCACATGGGGCGTCGCGATCGCCGTGGCCATGATTACTCCAGGGGTTGCCCCAGGAAAGGTTCCGAGGGGACCGCCTCGTACGCCTGCCGTGCCTCGAAATACAAGTACGGAGTCGCGGCGACTTGGCCTAATACGTAGGCGTACGCGAGTCCGTCGATTCCCAGGTCGGGATTTTGCAAGAGAAACCATCCGAGGCCAAGGGTGATCGAGCTGACGATCGTCGCCGAAAGGATCAGGGGGAGCGTCCTCTTCCGCACCCGGACGCGGGTCCCCAAGATCCCGTTCAGAAAGACGGGGATCGACGCGAACATCATGATGCGGAGTGGGGTCACCGCGTTGTCCGCGTACCCAGGGTTCCCTCCCCCGAACAATCGCAACATCGGATCGGAGAAGATCCACAAGACCGCAATCCCGGGAATCAGGAGGGACACGCTCAACAGGATGGCCTGTCGTTCGCCACGGCGGCGGTCCACATTCTCGTGCGAGGCCTCCGCATAGAACGAGGTGAACGCCGCCCCGGGGATGATGTAGAGCAGGCTCGCGACGATTAGGGCGATGTAGAAGTACGCCGCGTTGGAAGGTCCGTCGTTCGGTCCCAACGTGTCGTAGATCAGGGCCGTCGGAAGGAGGACCCCTGCCGATGAGATGACGGTCGCGGCATAGTTGCCGAGAGAAAAGCGGAGGATCGGTCGGACTCGGTCGAACCGAAAATCCAGTCGCGGTCGATACCTCGGCATGGCCCGTGGGATCAGGATGAACCCGAGGACGGCGACGCTCACGCCGTAGGAGAGGGCGAGGGAAAGGAAGACACCCGCGCGGCCGGAGAGGAAGACGACGATGCCGAAGGCGACGGGGATCTTGAGGAGTGCGAAAATCGTGTTCCGGAAGGTTTGCATCTCCGCACGTCGCACGGCGATGGACGTGCTGTCCAGGATCGGGGCTAGGCCGAGGGTCACCGAGCAAAGGACGATCGTCAGGATGTAGAGCGGATCCTGCAGCACGAACGCGAGGCTGGGGATCAACACCGGCAGGACTGCAAGGAAGGCGAGGCTGAGGGCGAAGGTCACGACGCCGGACAGCGTGAGGCCCGCGTTCACGAGCGCGGGCTTGTCCTCGGTCTCCGGCAGGTACCGGATCAGCCCGATCCCGATTCCGACGTTGCCGAGGACTCCAACGAAACCGAGGGTCGAGAACAACGTGATCGCGGCCCCGATGTCCGCCTGCTGATACCGGATCGAGACGACGAGCCAGAAGAAGAAGCCCAGTCCGCTCGAGATCACGGAGGTCAACATGATGAAAATCGCGTTGCGGTACAGCGAGCCTTTGACTTGGTCCCATCCGCGGCCGACGAGCCGGACCAACTGGTCGCGTGGGTTTTTCATCGGGCCGCCTGCGCCGCAAATCGCGGACGTGGATAAAGGCTTCGCTCACGCACGGCGAGAGAGCCTTCCGTTCTCCAGATGATAGGCTTCCGCGGCGAGCCCCGGGACCGCAGCGTCGTGGCTCGCGATGACGAGAGCCGCGCGGAAGGCCGTCCGGGCGACTTCGAACGCGGCGAGGACCGCGGCGCTCCCTTTCCCATCCAACGCGGCGGTCGGCTCATCGGCCAGGATTACCTTTGGACCGTTCGCAAGGGCACGAGCCACCGCAACGCGCTGCGCCTCCCCCACGGAAATTTCGATGGGACGGCGGGTGGCGAGTCGGCGGAGGTCGAAGGCCCCGAGCAATTCGGCGACGCGCGTGTCGGCGGGCCGGTGCGCGAGTCGCAACGGCAACGCCACGTTCTCCTCGACGGTCAGATCGTCGATCAGGTTGTGCGTCTGGAACACGAATCCCACGTCATGAAGGCGGATCTTCGCCAGCGCGGATTCCTTGAGCCGGGAGATCTCTCGGCCGCCGACCGAGACGGAGCCGCGACTCGGCGTGTCGAGGCCACCGAGGATCGATAGGAGCGTCGTCTTCCCGCTGCCGTTCGGTCCGGCAACGAGGATCGCCTCCGCCGCAGCCACATCGAGGTCCACGCCGCACAGGACGTCCTCGCGACCGTCGTAGCTCTTCCAGATCTCGCGCGCGCGCACGACGAGCTCGGCCATCCTGCGGTCCATTGGGCTCCGCGGTGAAAAACGTTCGGGCCGAGGGAGGCTCTCGCGGCATCGCGCGAACGATGGCCCGACCGCGAAGGTTCAAAGCCCCTCGCGCGTGATGGCCCCCCGAGGTGTGCCGTGTCGGAGCCGCAACCCGGACCCGGTCGACTTTCCTCGCCGAAGCTGCTGTTCGCGAAGACGCCGACGGAATTCAACGGCCGGTTTCAATCCGACCTCGCGAAGTGCCGCTCCGTCCTGAAGAAAATCCTGAAAACGCAAGGGCCGCGGACGATCGAGAACACCCTCGAGCCATTCGACGAGCTCTCACGCCGGCTCGAAGAGCTGCTGTCTCAGCCGAAGTTCCTCTTCGATGTGCATCCGGACACCGCGATGCGTCAGGCGGGAGACGAGGCGTATCAGGAAGCGGACCGGTTCGCCACGGAATTGAGCCTGAACCGCGATGTGTACGACGCCCTCGCGGCGCTGGACGTCTCCGGCGAGACCTCGGCCACCCGCTTCGCCGTCAAGAAGATCCTCCGAGACTTTCACCTGGCGGGCGTCGACCGCGACGATGCGACGCGCGCCCGCGTCAAGGCGTTGCGGGACGAGATCACCGCGATCGGCCAGGAGTTTGACAAGGCCATCCGCGAGGACGTTCGCTCGATCCACGTCGGGCCCGCGGACCTCGAGGGCCTGCCCGACGATTTCGTGAAGGCGCATCCGCCCGGGGACGACGGCACGATCGCGATCACGACGAACTACCCCGACTCCGTCCCCGTGTTCCGCTACGCCCGGAAAGACTCGGTCCGCCACGACCTCATGGAGGAGTACCTGAACCGGGCGCATCCCGCGAACCTCGAGGTCCTTGCGCGGCTCATCGCGAAGCGAGACGAGCTCGCGCGCCTCCTGGACTACGATCACTTCGCCGACTACATCACTGCGGACAAGATGATCGGGACCGCAGCCGCGGCGCAAGCGTTCGTGTCGAAGGTCGCCACCGTCGCCGAGCCCCGGGCGCAGGGCGACGTCGAAGAACTGCTCGCCCGGAAACGTCAGGACGTCCCGGGGGCGCAGGCCCTCGAGCGCTGGGACCTGAATTACTACACGGAACTCGTGCGCGCCGAATCGTACGCGTTTGATGCGAAGCGATTGCGTCCGTACTTCGAGTTCCGGAAGGTCCTCGACGGCCTGTTCGGGATCACGAGCCGCATGTTCGGTGTGCGATACCGCCGGATCTCGGGCACGCCCGTGTGGCATCTCTCCGTGGAAGTGTACGACCTCTACCGCGGCCGCCAGCGGCTCGGCCGGTTCTATCTCGACCTCCATCCGAGGAAGGACAAGTACACCCACGCCGCGGCGGCCGGTCTGGTCGTCGGCACGGCCGGTCGCCGGCTCCCGCAGGCGGCGCTCATGTGCAACTTCCCCGACCCCGAGGCGGGACACGGACCCGCCCTGATGGACTTCTCCGAGGTCGAGACGCTGTTCCACGAGTTCGGCCATCTCCTCCACGGGCTGCTCTCCGGCGGCGTCCGATGGGCGCGCAACGCGTTCGGCGGCATCGAATGGGACTTCATCGAGGCCCCGTCCCAGATGTTGGAGGAATGGGTCCGAGACCCCGAGGTCTTGCGGACGTTCGCGGTGCATCACGAGACCGGCGAGCCGGTGTCCGCGGATTTGATCGCCCAAATGCGACGCGCGGAAGCGTTCGGCCGCGCATACGAGGTGCAGCGACAGCTCCTGTACGCGACGTTGTCCCTGCTCTACTACACCCGGGACGCCGCGAACATGGATACGACCGCGGTGCTGCGGGAGGCCCATTCGCGGTTCCCGCTCATCCCCCATTTCGAGGGGACGCATTTCCAGTGCAACTTCGGCCACCTGAACGGCTACTCGGCGATTTACTACACGTACATGTGGTCCCTCGTCATCGCGAAAGACCTGTTCAGCCGGTTCCGGGCGGCCGGATCGCTGCTCGACCCCGCGGAGGCGGAGCGTTACCGGGACTTGATCCTCGGTCGGGGGAGCGAGAAGCCGGCCGCGGAATTGATCCGGGACTTCCTCGGCCGCGAGATGCAGTTCGGCCCGTTCGAGACCTGGCTCCGAGAGGCCGGTTGAGCCATCGCCTCATCGCCGTTGCGTTCGATACCAGGCCAGCGTTCGCCCGAGTCCATCCCGGAGGGACGTGCGCGGTGTGAACCCGAGTTTCGCGGAGGCCCTCGTGATGTCGGCCCGAGAATCCCGGACATCGCCGGGTCGCGGCTCGCCGTGCTTCGTGCGAATCGGGACGCCCGCGATTTCCGAGAGGAGGCGGGCCACCTCGTTGACCGAAGTGGCCGATCCGGAGCCCAGGTTGATGAGCTGTCCCGCGACGGGTCGCTCCCCCGCGAGTTCCAGGGCCGCGGTCAGATCCCCGACGTACAGGAAGTCCCGCGTCTGGCCGCCGTCGCCGTAGATTTCGATCCCCTCGTCGGCTGCCATGGCGGCGCAGAACTTCGAGATGACGCTCGCATACGGCGAGGTCGGGTCTTGCCGCGGGCCATACGCGTTGAAGATCCGCACGACGACGGTCTCGAGGCCCTTCAGGGAGGCGATCTCCTCGCACGCGAACTCGCCCACCATCTTCGAGGTGGCGTAGGGCGACGCCGGCGCCGGCCGCATCGTCTCGACTTTCGGGTTCGTCTCCGAGTTCCCGTACACCGCGGCGCTCGAGGCGAACACGACCCGCCGCACCTTCGCGTCGACGACGGCCTTGAGGACGGCGAGCGTGCCTTGGACGTTCGTCCGCCAATAGGCCTCCGGATGCGCGACGCTGTCGGGGACCGACGTCTTAGCCGCGAGATGGTAGACGATGTCGCGGCCCTCCATCGCGGTCGACAGCGCTTTGCGATTCAGGATCGACGCCTTCTTGACGTGGACGTCTCGCGGGACCGTCTCGAGATTCCGGAGGGAGCCCGCCGACAGGTCGTCGAGGACGGCGACCTCGTTCCGCGCGCCGAGCTGCTCGACCAGGTGGGAACCGATGAACCCGGCGCCGCCGGTGACGAGGACCCGCGTCCCTTGCATGGGCTCGCGGCGCACGGAAGGAGACGGCCATAAGGGTTCCGGTACGAACCCGCGTCTCACACGGACAGGTGTGCGAGCTCCGCGCTGACGTCGAACAATCGGCGCGCTGCGACTGGGTCCTGGGCGGCGCGAGACGGCTCTCGGATGTGTTTGTTTGCGAAGTACTTGCCCGTGACACCTGCGACGTCGGGCGAAATCGAGAGGTAGATTGGCGTCTCGGCGCCTTTCTCCGGGCTTTTGAGGAACATCCGCACGAATTGCACAACCACGGAGGCGCCGCCGAACCCGAGATTCGTCCGGATCACGCCGTGATGGCAGGCGTTCACCGTGACGCCGGTCCCTTGGAGGCGTCGCGCGAGTTCCTGCGTGAACAGAATCTGCGCGAGCTTCGATTGACCGTACGCGCCGAAGCCGCCGTATCGCCGCTCGCCTTGGAGGTCGTCGAAATGGATCGTGCCACCCGAGTGGGCGCTCGAGGAGACGTTGACGATGCGCGAGGGCGCGGACTTCTTGAGGAGGTCGAGCAGGAGGTGCGTCAGCAGAAATCCGGAGAGGTAGTTGACCTCGAACGTCCGCTCAAGGCCGTCCGGCGTGACCTCGCGATGCGGCGTGTAGACGCCGGCGTTATTGATCAGGACGTCGAGCCGCGGATACTTCCTCTTGAATTCCTCTGCGAAGGACCGCGTGGAGTCTTCGCTCGCCAAATCAACGATCTCGAGGTAGACCTTCGAGTTTCCGGAGTCTCGGACGATGTCCTGCCGCGCGGCCTCGCCTCGCGTCGCACTGCGACACGCCATCACGACCGTCCCGCCTAGGCGGGCGAGGCCCAACGCCGTGGCTTTGCCGATCCCTGAGTTCGCCCCGGTCACCAGGAGTACGCGGTCCTCCATGTTCGCGACCATGGTTCCCTCACACGCCGTCGACATTCACGACCGGCTGGCCGCTTCCGACGAGGATATTCACGATGACCAGCTCGCGTGCGCGATCCGGGTTCACGTCCCGGTGCACGAGGCCGGGAGGGACGTGGAAGAAGTCCCCGGGACCCGCGACCGCCGCGTCCGCGCCCTTCGGGCCGTACTCGAGTCGGAGTTGACCGGAGACCAGGAAGCCATAGAGTTCGTGGGTTCCGTGATGATGCCAACCCGATACCGCTCCGCGCTCGAGTCGCGTTCGGGACATGAGGACATTGCTCGACTGGAACGCCTTCTCCCGAAAGATCCCGGGCGTCGATTCGCCCTTCTTCAGGTCCGTCCCGTGGACGACGTCGATCCGCGGCATGGCCCTGCTGACGAGAGGGTGATACTAAAAGTTCTGGTGAACGGCATCCGCGGAGAGCTCGCCGAAACGGACGGGAGATACCCTTCCACAGGAGAAGACTAACTCAAATCCGAGACTTTGGGGAAAGGGCTTTTTAACGCCGGCCCAGTACGTCGCGGGGGCTGATGGTCGAAGCCTCCCAGTGGTACTCCCTCATCTCGGTTGGGAGCAGCTCCCTGGCCCTCCTCGCCGCCGCCTACGTCGTGCGGAAGATTCCGAACCGCCGCGCCGGTGACACGTTCGTCTTGGCGATGGTGTTCTTCGTCCTCGCGGGGACGTTCGCTTATCTCCTGCGGACCTCGACCCTGGACTACGGCTCGAATTCGGGACCCCTCACCCTCGCCCGTCTCTTCTACTTCTTCCACATGCTCGCGGTCGGTTTCACGGCGTCGTTCATCGGCCAGTACTTCCTTGGATTCGAGATCATGCGGCGCCGCCTCGTGAACCTCTTCCTCCAGGTCTCGCTGCTGATCGTCGCCATCGGGGTCACGACCCAGGTCACGGAGCTCGAGAACGAATACGGAGGCATCGGGGTCGTCGTCGAGGACACGTGGGCCCGCGGGAGCCTCGCCCTGTTCGCGACCCTGTTCATGTCCACGGCCCTCGCGGTCCTCGTCCGCACGCTCCTCCGCAACAAGGATCCGATTGTCCGGAAGCAGGCGATCCTGATGACCGCCGGCGTCGTGATCCACGGGACGGGCGCAGAATCGTACGCGTACCTGCGAATCTTCGCGGACCTGTATCCGCCTCCTTACCTCACGATTACGGCATTCGCGATGGCGGCCCTCTTCGCGGTCGCCGTCCTGCGCTACCGGATGTTCGTGGTGACGCCGCAGAAAGAGGAACCGGTCGGCGTGCCGCGGCGTTTCGACCTGAAGGCCGGCCACGCGTACGCGATTCGAGAACGGCGGCCCCGGCTGGCGTTCCTCGCGGTCGCCGAAGCGGTCCGACTCGGGGCGCTCGGCCTCGTGATCACGCGCCGCACGCCCACCGAGGTACGCGACGACTACGACCTCCAGACCACCCCAATCCTGTGGCTCACATCGGCCGTCGGCCAGAACCGCATCCCCCCGACGAATCCGGAGTTGCTCGAGCGCCTCGTGCGCGAGTTCGTCGCGTCTCAGCCCACGGCCGTCGTCGTGCTCGAGGGAATCGAATATCTCGCGAATTACCTGGAGGCCGCGCGGGTCGTGCGTCTCCTGAACACCGTGCGGGACCTTGTGACCGCGGGCGATGGCACCCTGCTCGCGAGCGCCGATCCCGCATCCCTCGACGAGGCGACCGCCGGCGTCCTCGATCGAGAATTCGAGCCGCTCGCGGTGCCGGAGAAGGTCGGCTACGAAGTCGAGGACGTCTTCGTGATCGAGGGAGGGGGCCTCCTCCTGACGCACGCAAGCCGATCGGACGGCGCGGAGGTCGACCCCGACGTCATGGCGGGCATGCTCACCGCGATCATGAATTTCGCGCGCGTGTCGTTCGCAGGTGGAGCGGACGAATTGCGCCGACTCGAGCTCGGCGACCAGACCGTCGTCATCGAACGCAGTCCGAAGTTCATCCTCGCGGTCGCGATCACCGGCAAGCCGCCCGGCGAAGTCCAGGAGGAGATGCGGATCTTCCTGGAACGCGCGGAGCGCCGCTACGGCCCGATGATGGCCCGGTGGACCGGGGATCCGCAAGAGTTCCCAGGATTGCAGGCGATGACGAGCCGACTCTTCCTATGAGGGTCCCGGATCGCCTTTGTTCAAGAGGCGCACATCGATCCACGTCATCTCCGGCGGCTCGACGTCGATTTGCCAGAGCAGCGCGATGAGCTCGCCGGTGTGGTGGGCCTGTTCGAACGTCACTTGCATTAGGGCGTCGCGGAGGGGATGCGCTCGGGTCTTCCACTCCGGCTGCACGCCGCGGTCGAGATCCTTGTCGGTGAGCTTGGCGAGGAACCGCTTCTCCTTCGCGATGATTTTCTCCAGATATCCTCGAAGGGGCTCCATCGATCGGACCTCGTCGAAATCCTTCTCACGCATCACGGGGTCCGCGGACGCCCCCTGCGCGGTCACGTTCAACCATCCGTCATGCAGGATGTGGTGGAAGATGTTCTTCAGCGATTCGTGCGTCGCCTCGCGGTTCTTCAGGAGTTCGTCCTCCGGGAGTTTCGCGAGGGCCTCGCCGTAATCGCGGAGGACCCGCCAGTTGTACTCGTAGATGTCGCGGAAATCGGCCACGCTCACCATGGAGACGCCTAACGGCGGCCCGCGAGATAAATGGTTTGCCGGCGCACTACGGCGCCGCCGGTCCCGAAGGGACGACCGCGCTCACTTCCGTGGTGGGCGATGATTTTCGATACAGACGGACCAGCAGGAACGCGAACGCCGCTCCGACGATAGCCATGCCTCGCCAACCCGCGATTTCCAGGAAGGCCGCGAGGACGATGAGGAAGCCCATGGCCCCCGCGACGAAGGCGAAACGCTGCCGAGCCCATCTCGCCGGGTCGTCCGAGGTCCGGCGCACGAGAAGCATGACGGCCGCGAGGACGGCAGCCCCTTCGAGGATCGTGATGCTCGGGATGATCCCGAAGGATGGCCCACCGCCGTAGAGGAGGAACGATCCCATCAGGAACCCGAAGCCCGCGAGCGCGTAGACGCGCGGGGACCGTGGTAGGCGTCTTGCAGGCAACCGGGCCCAGAGTGGGCCTGCGTACTTCTTCGCGGCCCAAGCGAGGAACGCGACCGCGGCCGCGGCTCCCAGGAAGTGCCAGAAGGACGGGCGATAGGGAGTGAGGAGGATGTTGATGAACACGGTCGCGCCGGCGAGCAATGCGATCGCGGTGATGTAGCCGCGTCGGGATGTGAGGGGGATGCCTCGAGTCCGCGGCCAGATCCATTCCACGAGGAAGATCGGGATCGCGATGCTGACGACCGCATGATAGATCGTGAGCCACACGGCCCAGACCCAGTTCACGTCGAACCATCGACCGTACCATGCGAGGGTCCCGAGGTCCATCCAGCCCGGATCGAAGAACGACTTCACTGCAAGGCCTTCCTCGATGATGCCGTAGGCCGCGCCGAGGAGGAGGATGCTCGGCCATCCCGTCTTCCAGCGGACCGCCGTCTCGCGCATGACGAGGACGCCGGCGCCGTACAGCCAGATCAATAACAGCGCCGCAATCGGGTTCAGCCACTCGAGGGGCGGCGTGGACCCGGAGAGCATCTCCGCGATGACCGGCGAGAGGAGGACGAGGGCGAGGAGCGGACGTCGATTCGGGTGGGCCGCCGCCATGGTGAC
>VBLV01000055.1 GCA_005879045.1 Methanobacteriota archaeon
ACCTTCTTCCCGATTTTCTTTCCGAACGGGGAGAGGCCCGCCATCACCGTCCAGGCGCCGAGGCGTCCGCCCGTCTGGTCCATCAAGGACCCGAAGATCAGCGGGTCGAACACGACCGTGTATCGGCCGGCCTTACCCGGCTTCGGCGACCGCGCGAGGGCGGCGATGCGGCCCGCCTTCCGACCGGCCTTCTCGGGATTGAACTGGGAGAACTTCGTCGCGCAGGCGATCCCGTGGCCGCTCGACTCGAGGGACACGAGCGCCCGGATGGACAGGTAGAGGCTCGCCCGATGGTCGTGGGCCTCGACGCCGTTCGACGTGGCGAGGAAGTGCTCGTCCTCGTACTTCCAAAAGGACCCCGCGCATTCCTTCGCGCCCTGGTCCGTCGCGCCACCAATCGCCGCCTCGACGTACTTGCCCCCCTCGTCCAAGGAGAGGACCTTCGGATCCGGCCGCACGCGCGCGTACCGGAACGGTCCCTTCGCGATTCCGGCATAGTCGGGATTCTTCTGGGAACTCTTCGCGATCTTCACGAGGCGTTCGACGGCCGCATCCAGCTGAGTCAGGTCCTTGATGTCGCTCGCGAGCACCCGCTTGTCGTAGACGAAGAAGACGGACGCCGTCGCCTCGCGCCACCGGTTGCCGATGACGGCTTCGTTCTGCGCGAACCGAATCTGGTACGAGCGGTTCGTGATGACATCCGCGATTGCATCCTGACAGCCGAGGCCGATTGCCTTCTTGACGATCCGGGAGGATACATCTTCCATCGGATCACCTCAGGTACACGTTCCGGAGTCGGATCGTAGGCCCGCCGAGGCTTGCGTCGAGCGCCTGGCCCGGGTCGGATTTGCCGCAGAAGCCCGCCTCGAAGTCGAGGTCCTTCCCGACCGCGTCGACGGCGGACCAGAACGCGGGCGTCGTGAGCTCGATGATCGTGTTCCGAACGGGGTGCTTGACTTCGCCGTTCTCGACGAGGTACGCCTCGCGGCCCGCATACTTCGCGTTGTAGCGTTTGTCGTCGATGTTCCACTCCATGAAGCTCTTCATGTAGACGCCGAACTTGACGTCCTCTAGGAGCTCTTCGACCGTATGGTCTTTCGGCTCCACGAACGTGTTCGCCATCCGCACGATCGCCTCGACGTTGTAGTTCACCGCCCGAGCCGCGCCGTTGCTGCGGGTGTGCATGGCCGCCGCGGTCTCGCGGTTCTGCAGGAACTCCGTGACGCGGCCCTCCTTGTAGAGGTAGCGGCGGCGCGCCTTCACCCCTTCGTCGTCCGTGCGGTAGTAGGCGATCGCGTGCTCCACCGTCGGATCGTCGACGACGTTCACGACGTCGGAACCGACCCGCATGCCGAGGCCGTCCGGCGGAATGAACGACTTTCCCGCTTGGCTCGCTTCCCGACCGAGGACGCGGTCCGCCTCGGTGGGGTGGCCGCACGATTCGTGGGAGGCGATGCCCGCCACTTGCGGTCCGGCGACCAGATCCATCTTGCCCTCCGGGGACTTCTTGCCTTCCGCGAGGGAGCGTTGCATTGATTTTGCTTCGTCGATGACCCGCTTCCCGAGGTCCCATTCCCCGATTCCCTCCCAGCCTCCGGACCATCCGTAGTTCCGGTACGTCTGTTCGACCTGGCCGTCTTGGGCGACGGTGAGGAAATAGAAGACCCGGAGACGCGGACTGTATGATTGGATCTTGGAGCCTTCCGAGTTCGCGAAATATTTCACGATGCGGTTGTCGCTGAACTGGAAGTACCGGGCGGGAATCTTGAGTCCGAGCGCCATGAGGTCGTGGTCCACCGATTGGATTTCGGCGATCTTCTCCTCCACGGAGACGTCCGCGAGCTTCCTCTGCTCCGGAATGGACCAGTTCATCTCGATCGCGTCTTCGTGCGCGAAGGTGATCTTCGTCTTGCGCCGCGAGGCCTTGGCGACCTTGATCGCATCGTCGACGATCGCCCGGACGTCGGACTTCGTCCGCATGTTCGTGGCCGCGAAACCGAGCGCGCCGTTCACGAGCACGCGCACGCCGACGCCGCGGTCCTGGCCGACGTAGAGTGCGTCGAGGACCCCGTTCTTCAGGATGAAGTTCTCCTGCTCCTGGTGCTCGTACCGCGCCTCCGCGTACGAGACTCCTTTCTTTGTCGCATAGTCGAGTGCAAAATTCGCGAGATCCGTTTCTTCGTCCATGACGATCCGCCCCGAAAGCGGTCCCCTGAGCGCGGCGTCCAGAATGAAGATATCGAATCGCGCGGAGACCGCCCCAAATCCTTATGGCGGCGCGGGGATTCGGGCCCGGTCCATGCCGAAGGGAGACCGCCCGATCGTCCTCTACCCCGCATACTTCGACCTGGGCCGGACGAGGGACCAGGGCCGGCGCGTCGCGAAACGGTGGGCCGTCGAATCCCCCACCGCGCAAGAGGTCACCGCCGCGGCGAAGGCCCTCGGCCTGCAACCGGAGCTCGAGGAAGGAAAGGCGTTTCCGTCAACCCCGTGGCGGAAGGAGGGGCGCGTCCTCGTGCGTGCAGACTATTACAAGACCTCGATCGTCCAAAAAGTGGCGAAGCGGATCAAAGAGTCCCGGTAGCCGCGATCAACGATGGTCTTGGCCGGTCCGGACGTCCTCCACCGCGCGCTTGCCGGAGGCGACGAGATCGACGGAATGGATGACCGCGCCGAGCTCCCGCAGCGCGTCCTCCACGCTCGGATAGTTGATCGACCGCCCCTCGATCGTGACCTTGACGCTTTCCGTCTCCTGGTCGACTTCGTCCAGAGTGCACGTGACCCCGTCGACGCCTTTGAGGCTCGACAACCGCACTGACATATCGACCAGGGACGGCTTGTGAGGCTTCAGCACGTCCAGCACGATCCGCTTGATGTCGGTCAACGGCCGGTCCCTCCGAGGGACGGCATCGATGGGGACGTTCGATAATAAACGTAACTGTGCTAGCCCGAACCTTCATGGATAAGCATCGTCGCGCAAAACTCGGACTTGGCGCCATTCCAAAACGAAGGCGTTTCCGCTGGCCTCGAGATTGTGTGTTGTTCCTGATTTCCGGAGACTATAGGCCGGCCTCGTCGAAGACGCCGGAGAAACTGATTCCTACTCCGATCAGGCCCACGATGAAGCCAACGAACGTGGCCCCTCCGCCGAGCTGGGTCAGGATGAGCCCGAGGATCCCAACCGAAACGCCGGACACTGCCACCGCTGTTCCGCGCCCCACAACATCGCCGAGAAGTCTATACGAGCTTGGCAAACAAGAACCTGTGCGAGCTAAGAGGGCCTCGACACGATCCACCATCGTCTGTTGGCACGCGCCCGCGGGCTTTTTGCGCACCGTAGGGACAAGGCAGCCGCGTTTCCGTGTCGCAATGTTCATCCAGTGGTGACTTCCGCGCCGGCGGGTCCCACAATCATCGTGTGCTCGGTCTGGGACACGATCCCGCCGCCCAGGTCGAGAAGCGCCGGATACGTCATCACGGTCCCGGTCCGGACGAGCGCGTTCAGGAGGGCCGGCGCCCGTGGCTCGAGCCGATGGGCCCACCGCTCCGCGAATGGTAGCGTCTTGAATTCGTCCGCAATGAGCCGGAGGAACTCGTCCGCCTCGGCCTGCTTCTGGGGCTTCACCTTCAACACCCGATAGATGTTCCCAGTCCGGCGACCGTCGACTTGGCCGGCGCCCGACGAGGCGAACGGCTCGATCGCCACGACCTCGCCCGCCTCGAGGAAATCGTGGCCATGGGCGATGTTGGGGACGCTCTTGCCCGCGTGGAGCAGATACCGCTCGATCGTGTGGCCCGTCAGATTGCGAACCGGGCGATAGCCGTGCGCTTCGATCGCCCGCTGGATCCCCTCCCCGATCGCGCGCGTCGAGACGCCGGCGTGGACCGCTTCGATCGCGGTTTGGAGCGCGAGTTCCGAAGCACGAACGAGTTCCGTCCAGTTCCGCGTGCCGACCTCCACGGTAACGGCGGTGTCCGCGATCCAGCCGTCCAGCTGGGCTCCCAGGTCAAGTTTGACCACGTTCCCGTGGCGGAACCTCAGGGTGTCGTCGTGCGTCGGCGAATAGTGGGCGGCGACATGGTCGATCGAGATGCACGTCGGGAAAGCAGGCTTCGCACCCCTCTTCCGCATGAGGTCTTCGACTTCCTCCGCGACGTCGAGCAACAACGCGCCTTCCTTGATCAGCGGGACCGCACGTTCCCGCGCCTCCCGCGAAATCCGACCTGCACGCAACAGTGACTCGCGCACGTCAGCGTCCATGCGTCTACGCCCCCGGACGAATCGGACCTTGGCGAAGGATCTTGGCCCGGGGGCCGGAGAGGTCCACGACCGTCGATTCTCCGCCGAGTAGAGTCGGGCCCCCATCGACGTAGAGATCGACCCGGTCTCCGAGTTGCTCCCGCGCGTCTTCGCAGGTGCTCGGCGCCGGCTGACCGTGTCGGTTCGCACTCGTCGAAGTGACCGGACCGAACGCCTTTGCGAGGAGGCGGGAGATCGGATGGGCTGGCACGCGGAGGGCAATCAGGCCATCCTTCGACACAATCGCCTGCGGCGCCTCGGATGTCGCACTCAAGACGACCGTATACGGTCCTGGGAGGTTCTTCGCGCAGAATGCCTCTGCGATCGCGGTTCGCTGCCCGAAGCGAAAGACGTCCCCGACATCGGCGACCGAAATCGAGACGGGCAGGTCGCGGGGTCGTGACTTCGCCGCGTACAGCTTGTCGACTGCCCCAGCCTGGAACGGATCCGCCGCGAGCCCGTACACGGTGTCCGTCGGATGGACCACGAGGCCGCCGGCACCGAGGATGTCGCGGATCCGGGCGAGCGCCGCCGGGTCCAAGAGATACTTCGTACCCAGGGACAGCGCGACGACCGTCTCGACCACGGCGCTGCAGAACGACGGGTCGCCTAAAGGTTTTCTGGCTAAACGTACAAGAGGTACGCGAGAGGGTGCGTCGGGTCCGCGGTCGGCGTGTATGGGTCCAACCGCAAGCCTGCGGTTCGGGCGAGCTTCGGGATAATCGCTCGCGTGAACGGTGCCGATGACTCGGACGTCGTGAGTTCGCCGAGAGGACGGAACGCCGCCTCGCTCACCTCGACGCGATCCGGTCGCGGCTCGCCGCTCACGTAGGTCATCGAGAAAATGAGGAACGTGTCGTTCGCCGTCTCGGTCACCCGGTTGCGGACGCCGAGGATCGGTCCCGCGCGGCCAGCGATGCCCGTCTCCTCCGTCACCTCCCGCTCGATCGTCTGGACGACCGACTCGCGGGGCTCGACGTATCCGGAGGGGATCGTCCACAGGCCTTTCGACGGGCCGTACGTCTTGCGGACCACGAGGAGTTCTCCATCGCGGACGAGGAACGCGCCCGCACCGACGGTAATCGGAAGGGTCGCGACGTTCAGGGCCATGGCACCCGCCAGGTCTCCAAACGAGATGGCTTTATCCCAGGTCTCGTTCCTCGGCACATCGGTGGGCCATGCAACGGAAGGTCACGTTCACCCCTCGCCGCTTTCTGAAGAAAATCTGGCAGCTTGGCAATTTCGACGTGTCCCCCGACGGCCGGTGGCTGGCGCTCGCGGCAAACAAGGGGGACCAGTGGTCCGTCTACCTCCTGGACCTCCGAACGAAGAAGGATCGAATTCTCCTGCAATCCGAGCAGTCAGTGCTGAATCCGGAGTTCTCTCCGGACGGTCGATGGATCGCGGTCCAGTCGGACTTCGAGGGGGATGAGAACTACAACATCTACCTCATGCCCGTGCGGGGCGCGCACGTCCAGAAGATCACCGACACGCCGTTCGACAGCGCGTTCCCTCGATGGTCCCCCGATGGCACGAAGATCGCGTTCCTCTCGAACCGGGATGGCGACCGAGACAACGTCTTCGTCGTGGACACGGGCGGCGGCGACGCCCGGCAACTCACGAATGTGGACGACATCGTCGGCGAGATTGCGTGGCGTCCGGACGGTCAGAGCATCGCCTTCTCCGCGGGCGTGGGCCTCCTGGATTATGTCGGCCTCGTCGACCTCGCCGGTCACATGGAGAAAATCGTCGCATTCCCGGACTCGGAGAGCGCGATCGGGGGAGACCTCGGAAGGCCGAGGCCCTGGTCTCCGGACGGTCGGGAGCTCGCGTTCGTGTCGAACGTCCACGACCACGTGGACCTCGGCGTGCTCGATGTCAAGACGAAGAAAGTCCGGTTCCTGGTCCAGAGCCGGTGGGACAAGGCGATGCCCCTCTGGGCCCCGGACGGAAGGCGGATCGCGTTCCTGGAGAACCGCGATGGAAACGTCCAGCTAAAGACCGTCTCTCGAGATGGCAAGGGCGCCCGAGCGGTGTCGCCCGCGAAGGGCTCGGCGAGCCGGGCCGTCTGGACCCCGGACGCCAAGGGCTTGTTCTACCAGCACTCCGAATTCACGCAGCCCACGCGCCTCATTCTCCGGAGGGGCGAGCGGGCCGTGACCCTCGTCGACAGCCTCCGAGAGCCCCTTCCCAAGGATGAACTCGCGCCCGGAAAGCTCGTTCGGTATCCGAGTTTCGACGGCCGAACGATCTCGGCGTGGCTCTTCGTGCCGCGAAAAGATCGCCTCCGGAACGCCGCGGTGGTGGATCCGCACGGCGGTCCGGAGTCGCAGACGCTCAACGATTGGGACGCGCGGTTCCAATTCATGGCGGCGGAGGGCTTCACGATCCTCGCGCCGAACTACCGCGGCGGCACGGGCCATGGACGCGCCTGGCGCCGTCTGAGCGACCGCGACCTGGGTGGCGGGGACATCCAAGACATCATCGCGGGGGGCCGGTGGCTCACCCAGAACCGCCACGGCGCGCCCGGCCGGTTGGGGGCGATCGGGGTGAGCTATGGCGGGTACGCCGTCGCGCATGCCCTCGAGAAGGCGCCCGACCTCTGGGCGGTCGGCGTGAGCATCGTCGGATACTTCAACTGGCTCACAGCCACGACGAACGAGCGCGGCTACCTCCGGCGGTACGACCGCCAGAAGATGGGAGAGCCCGAGGTCGACGCCGACCGGTACCGCAAGTTCTCCCCGATCTACTTCCTCGACGAAATCCGGGCTCCGGTCCTCTTCACCGGCGGAGCCCACGACCCGCGTTGCCCCGTCACCGAGGCGCGCGGGATGGTCGAGGAGATGCGGAAGATGGGCAAGGTCGTCGACTATCTCGAGTTCCCCGACGAAGGCCATTGGCCCCGCAAGATGTCGAACCAGATCCGGCTCAATGAGCGGGCGCTCGAGTGGCTGAAGCAGTATTTGCCGGACCGCTGAACCTCACAGGCTGGCTCGGATTGCCTTGAGGAGCCAGTCCATGATTTCCGGATCCGCCTGAGTCCCCATCGTCCCAATCCGGATCGTCTTACCTCGCAACGGCCCGAGGCCGCCCGAGATGTAGATGTTGTGCTCGTCCCGGAGCCGCCGGACCAGTCGGTTCGAGTCCACTCCGGCGGGAGGCGCGAAGCATGCGACCGTGTTCGACAACAGGTTCGCGGGTCCCATGGGCGAGAAACCGAGACCCAGGAGGCCGTCTCGCAACCGCGCTGCGACTCTCTCGTGCCGAGCAATGCGGGCTTCGAGGCCCTCCTCCTTGAGGAGAGTCAGCGCACGGTGGAACGCGTAGAACAGATTCGAGGAAATCGTCGTCGGAGTGGGATGCCACTCCCCCCACTCCCGCTCATACCGATCCCAGGTGTAGAGGTTGAGATACCATCCTTCGACGGATTGCGGATCCGTGGACTCCCAGAGGGATCGCGAGACCGCGACGGGCGCGATGCCGGCGGGCGCCGCGATGCACTTCTGAGATGCACTGAACGCCGCCTCGATCCCAAGCTTGGCGAACGGGACAGGAATGCCGCCCAAGGACGAGACCGCGTCGACGATCACAGCCGCATCCGCGGCGTGCGCGACCTCAACGATCGGCTCCAGGGGATTCGTGATGCCGGTCGAGGTCTCGTTGTGCACGACCGCGACGGCCTTCGTGGGCGTCTTGAGGGCCTCCCGCAATGCCGGCATGTCCGGGCCGGCGCCCCACTCAGACGAGACCACATCCGTTTTCACGCGGTGTGAATGGAGAACCTCGCGAGTCCGTTCCCCGAAGAAACCGTTAGAGACGACGACCACCCGATCGCCCGGTCGTAAGAACGTGTAGGCGATCGCCTCGAGTCCCGCGTGGCCCGGTCCCGCGAGGGGAAACACGTGCGCGTCGGGCGAGGACCAGAGGGAGTGCAACATCTCCCGCGTCTCGCGATGGGCTTTCACCCAGGCATCGCCGTAGTGAGGCATCGCGGGCTTCGCGAATTCTTCGAGCACGCGGGGAGGGAGCGGAACAGGCCCCGGGATCAGCAGAAGCCCCGCCTCCATGGAACCGGTCAACGATGGGTGGGACGCTACTTCAAACTGTCCCGACACGTCTTGTCACGGAACGAAAGAGCACGGTCAGTCGCGGATTCCGTCCTCGGAGACGCTGAAGACCGCCTCGGCCTCGGGGAGGTTCGGGGAGTCGATCAGACGCGCAATCCGCTTCCCGCCTTTCGACTTGCGCAGATACACGCGGAACGTCGCGCTGTGGCCGACGATGTGGCCTCCAACTGGCCGGGTGGGATCCCCGAAGAAAGCATCGGGCTTCGCATGGACCTGATTTGTCACGTAGATCACGGCATTGTGGATGTCTCCGAACCGCATCAGCTCGTGGATGTGCTTGTTCAGGAGCTGCTGCCGTTCCGCGAGCACCCCGCGGCCGATGTACTCGGCTCGGAAGTGCGCCGTCAGGGAATCGATCACGATGAGCCGGATCGGGAAGTCTTGCGCGAGCTCCTGTGCTTTCTCGACGAGCAGCATCTGGTGATGGCTGTTGAACGCCCGCGCAATATGGATTCGCTTGAGGATCGCGTCCGCGTCAAGATCCAACGCGTCGGCCATCTGTCGGATCCGCTCGGGACGGAAGGTCTGCTCCGTGTCGATCCATACGACGTCCCCGTTCAGCCCGCCGTCGTCCTCCGGACGCGTGACGTTGACCGCCAGTTGGTGCGCAAGCTGTGACTTGCCCGCCGAAAATTCACCATAGCACTCTGTAATGGCCTGCGTCTCCAGGCCGCCTCCCAAGAGTTCATCCAAAGCCTTCGAACAGGTTGTGAGCTTCGCGACGGACTTCCGCCGCTCCAGGATTACGTCGCCGGTCTCGAACCCGCCGATGTCGACGGCCTCCCGGGCTGCAATAATGATCTTCTGGGCCACATTCGTGCCGAGTTCCGCGGCGTCCGCGATCATCTGGGGCGAGGCGACGGCCAGCCCCATCAAATCCGTGAATCCGGCCTCCCGCAGCTTCTCCGCGGTCGCGGGGCCTACGCCGGGAAGTTCCTCGATGGACTTGACTACCTTGACCGCAATGGCCACCTTGTCACCCGTCCTCTCATCCTTGGCCATACTTAAGGCGGTAACACGGGGAGATGGGTGAAACTATCG
>VBLV01000219.1 GCA_005879045.1 Methanobacteriota archaeon
ACAAGGTAGAACGCCAGGAGGCTCACGAGGACCAAGACAATCAGGAAGACGAGGGCATGGTGGGGAACGCCGGTCCGGCGGTCCACGGTGGCGAGCGTCCTCGGGAACACGCCGTCCCGCGCGGCGGCGTAGTAGACCCGGGCCATCCCCGCCACGTACGCGTTGACGGTGCCGAAGGTGACGAAGACCGCCAGGAGCGCGACGATCGCCCCGCCGTACGAACCGAAGGCGTCCGACATCATCGCGGCAAAGGGGGTGACTCCTCCCCTGGCGGTGTATGCGCCGGTGCCGACCGTGACCACGGCAATGGCGAGGTAGAGGCCGCTGATCAGGAAGACGCTGATGACCACGCTGCGCTGGAAATCCCGCTCCGGATTCCTGAATTCCTCCGCCACGTTGGAGGTGTTCTCGTACCCCAGGTAGGACCAGACGATCAAGGCGGCCGCCGTACCGATCGACCCCAGCCCGCTCGGGAGGAACGGCGTGTAGTTCGCCGGTCGAACTCTCGGGGCGGATGCGACGACGGCGATGACGAGGGCGACGAGAATGGCGGCCACCGTGGCGAGTTGCACCCGCCCGGTGAAGCGGATGCCAACGTAGTTGACGACGAACGCCAGGATGAGGATGCCCGCAGCTGCGAGATAGATGTCTAGCCGGTTCAAAGGAAAGACAAAGGCGAGGTACGACGCCGCCGCGACGGTCGCGGCAGGGGCGCCGAGGACCGCCCACGCGAGAAAGAGCCAGGCGGTCGACGCCCCGGCGCGGAGTCCGATGCCGTCACGCGCAAAGGCGTAGATTCCCCCGGATTCCGGTCGCTTCGCGGAGAGCTTCGCGAAGGTGTAGGCGAACGGATAGCTCGCGAGCGACAACAACGCCCACGAGACGATCGAGGCGGGGCCCGCGATCTGAGCCGCAAGTCCCGGGATGACGAAGATGCCCGATCCGAGGAGCGAACTGACGTAGATGGCGACCGCGTGGCGGAGCGTGATCACACGGCGCAGGGCCGGAGGGGATCCCGCGCGGCCTTCCTGGATCGGCTCCAAGGCGGCGGCCACCGTGGTCGGTTCATCGAGTTCCGATTCATCACCTTGCCGCTCGGCCCCACGAAGTCTGAAGTATTGGTCTTCGGTTGCACGGACGGAGGGAATCGATTGCCTGGAACCCGCACCTTGGCCGCCACCCTGTTCGTGTCGCTAGACGGCGTCGTCGAATCGCCCGAGAAGTGGAGCTTCCCATTCTGGAGCGAGGAGACCCAGAAGTTCAAGTTCGACGAGACACTCGCCTCGGACGCGCTCCTCCTGGGACGCGTGACGTATGAGGGGTTCGCGGCGGCTTGGCCCGGCCGGAAAGACCCGGACGGGTTCGCGGACCGGTTCAACAGCATGCCGAAGTTCGTCGCGTCGAGGACCTTGACGAAGCTCGCGTGGAACAATTCGCACTTGATCAAGGGTGATCTTGTGGCGGAAGTCTCGAAGTTGAAACAGCAGCCGGGGCAGGACATCGTCATCCACGGCAGTCCCGGCCTGATACGGTCTCTGCTGCCGCACGGCCTGATCGACGAATTCCGGTTGCTCGTCTACCCGCTTGTCTTGGGTCGCGGAAAGCGCCTCTTCGACGAAGGAAGCCAGGCGAACCTGAACCTCGTCGAATCAACGACGTTCAGCAAAGGCGTCGTCAAGCTGGTGTACCGACCCGCTGACAAGGCGGGCCGGGCTAAGCGAACGGGGACCTCGCGGCCGAAGCGGGCCACCAAACGGCGCACGGCCTAGGCTCCAGCGAGAAACGATTCACCCTATCGGCGCGCGTCCCAGCCTGGGTAGTTCGCCCGGACCTCCTCGACGCGCGTCCGCCAGTATACGAGCGGTACGCCGTCGAGCTCGTCCTCGAGCCGGTCGAGGAACGCGTGGATGCCTGATGTGAAGCCGATCGCGGTTGGGCGCGTGAGCCGCTTGTGCGTGATCCGGAGGATCGTACCATCACCATCCGGGGTGAGCTCCCAGCGGACGATGCTTTTCTCGCCATTCGGGAGCTCCTTCCGGGGCTCGACATTCCATTCGTGCTCGAAGACCTGCGGCGGCCGCCACG
>VBLV01000220.1:0-403 GCA_005879045.1 Methanobacteriota archaeon
GAATCAACCTGGGACTACGCGCAGGCATGACGCCATCGTTTGTGACGACCGTATCATTGCAAACGGATGAGGCATGATTCTGAGGGTGACTGTCCGCTCCTATTCGCGTGTATGTCGCCGACGCTTTGTGATCAAGATGATGGCAGAGCCTCCGACGAGAACAATTATCAAGATTCCGCCAGCCTCCCAGGTCGGAAGCGAATTGGCAACCGTGACGAGAATCTCCCGCACAACGGAGTCGCCATGATCGTCCACAGCTGTGAATCGAACGCTGAAGATGCCGGCCAGGGCGTAAGCGTGAGATGCAACAAATCCCGAAGCTGTATTGCCGTCCCCAAAGTCCCAGCCGGCATGGACAATGAATCCGGATCCGCCGACCGTTTCCGCTGTCAAAGTGAAAGAC
>VBLV01000220.1:604-3301 GCA_005879045.1 Methanobacteriota archaeon
CCGTAATCTCTGCCCATGCCTCGCGGGATGTGTTGAAGGTCCAGAGGTCTCCGAGGACCGACTTGTTGCCGTACCCACCGATTGTAAGGAGCTCCCCGTTCACGCCGATCGTCGCGAAGACAGCGTAGTCCCTCGGGGCAGGTGAAACTGCGGGGAAGAGCTCCGACCAGCTGTTCCCGTTGAACCGGTATCTCCAAGTGTCTCCCAGATGATGGAAAGCCCGGTTCGGACCTGAGTAATCGTTGCCTCCAAACAAATAGAAGGCGCGTGTCGATGGATCATACGTCATCCGTCCGTCCGCGCGAGGAGAAGGCATGCCTGGAGACGTCAGGGTTCGCCAGGTGTTGTTCAGGAAGTCATAGGACCACATGTCTCCGAGGTAAGTCCCATCAAATCCGCCAAAGATGATGAAGGCGCCACTGGCGGGATCATACCCGACCGCAGAGTCGGAGCGGGGCGGGGCGCTAGAGGACGGATGGCGCTCGATCCAGGTCGTGTTTGCAAGGTAGAAGACCCAGGTATCGCCGAATCGCGTGTACTTCTCGACTGAAGGCTCATACCATCCGCCAAAGAGAACGAAGGCCCGCTCCCTCTCATCATAGACGAACATTCCGTCCGCGCGCGCCGGAGGCGAAACCAGAGGATTCAGCTCGGTCCACTGGCCATCCTTCGGACTCAAAGTCCATGTTCCGTTGGTCGGCTCGCCGTCCGAACCCCCAAACAGCACAAAGAGATCAGCTGACGAATCGTAAGCCATCATTCCTCCGCCGAGCGCCGCGGGAGAAACGCTGCCGGTCACGTTGGTCCACCCTTGCGGTAGACCGAGGTCCATCACCGACCGGTTCGGAGAACCTGAAGTGCCGTGGAGACACGGAGGCATCAGTAGGAGGAGAAGGGCTCCAGAAACTAGCAGTGCGGTCGGGGCTTGTATCGTCCACAACTTGAGAGCCGACACTTCACAGCCCGCCCTTTCCGTACAGGTCGTCGATGATCTGAAGGGTTCGCCGGATATCGTATCCAGCTTTCGCGACGATCCGATCCTGCGTGCGGATTTTCCGGAGACCGACGAGAGGGCGAGACAGGAAGATCAAGTAAGAAAACGTTTTCGTGGTCCAGGACAGGACAACCCCGTCTGGAGCGGCAAGGACCTTGACTCTGTGGTGCTCCGAGATAACCTTATGCGCGCGCGATGCACCCAAGTCGGCATTCATGCGAAGGCCTGCCTGTACGCTTCGCGGAGTTCGTCGTAGAGCGTCGATTCCGTGGCGTAAGAATCGGGTCGGATGATCGTCCGGAAGCATTCCTTGTCGCGCCCCGCCCGTTTCAGGCCAACGTTGCGCAACAGGCCGGCCAACCAAAGATAGGGGGCAAGACACATGAAGGCGGCTGCGTTCAAGGCGTCTCCGAGTAAACCTAGGCTCTGTGGAGTGTCCCTGCAGGTCGTACGCGACGCGCTCCGTCGCGTTTCATAAAGCTCCGGGAACTGATCGCCAATCCAAGGTGCCGAGGTCAGTAACTCCCAATAGACATCGTTGCCCCGTAAGACGACCAGGTTTAGTGCCTCGCGCGCGAGCAAAGCGTCTCGGCTGTCACGGAACGTTTGGACACACTCCTCTAGCTCGATGATGCGATTGAAACAATATTGAGGTGCCGCTCGCGATCGGAGTCGCCCGAGTCGAGCTGTTGCCATTGCGAGCAGGAGAGAGATCCAAGATCGGCGCTCGGCCGTCACTAGGAAGAAATCGATGTCGTCGTCTGGCTTTGCGCCGGCGTACGCGGTCGATCCTGAAACTCCCGCCAAATCAACCCAGGGGCAGACCTTTGAGAGGAGGTCCAAGAAGGAATCAGCTTGCCCGAGGCGAGCGTGAGTGAGGTCTCGCTGGGACGCGCGGGCCGCCGCAAGATCTTCCCGTCCGCGCATCGCGACCTCCTTTCCGACCACGGTGACACGCCGAGCGAGACGCTCGTCCGTTTCAAGAAATCGGATAAGGGCCGCATCGTTGGGGAACCCCGGAGACACCAGCCCTCGTAATTCTTCGAGCGAGATTGTGCTCTGATTCGCGGCAGCGATCTCAACAAGAGCGCCGATTCGCCCACGGATTCCGGGAAGAGACCAACCGAGCGATTGACCAGCTGTTTCCGCCCTCGCCGAGGTCGGCGACTCATGCGATCTCACGTGCGATAGCGTGGGAAGCTCGCCCCCAGGCGGTTGCCTACTGAATTGGTTTCTGCTTTTCCCGATTCGACCCACCACGTAGGAGATCCGACAGGAGAAGCAGCCGTTGAACACGTTCTCGAATCGGGGGATAGCGATTGAATAGCCCCCCTCCGGGTCCCCAGATGCTCAGGCCCCATGCGGATGGTGCCGGGGCTGGGGTTCCCGCAAGTTTCAACAGCGCCGCTGCAAGGGACGTGGGCTTCCCGGTTGTTCGGCCGCTCGCTTCGTCTGCGAGGTACTCCCGCTCGCGATGAACCGCTGGATCGAAGAACTTGCTGAAGGGATCGAAGAAGAGAACGCGAGAGAGCACGCGCGAGAACACCTTGAACTCCGCATCATGATGCTTCAAGTGCATCAGTTCGTGTGCGATGACGGTCTCCATCTCGTCCCGCTCGAGGAGCGTCAGGAGACCGAGGGAAAGCATGATCGTTCGCTCGGCGCCGCCCACCGCCATGGCGAGTGCGTCTCCTGTTCCGACC
>VBLV01000220.1:3331-3780 GCA_005879045.1 Methanobacteriota archaeon
AAATCCTGGAGCCACGCCTCCGACGACGTGAGTTCCCTTGGTGCGAATCTCCTCACCACTGCTGCGTTCCCGTACCGCCATACAACCAAGGACACGATTGCCGAAACGGTGAGGCCCCCAACAACCGCGCCGAGAACAGCCATTGGGACGCCGTTCCGAGCGTATGCGACCATGCGGGCTTGGGAGACGCAGAGAAGCAGACTTACTGCAAGAAACCCCCAGAAGAAGATTGATAGCGCGTAGAGGCCGGTTAGGAGGCTGACGCGGAGCTTTGCATTGCGGGCGTTCGTCAGGAAAACGTACAGAAGAGTACCCATGCAGGCGACAAACACTGCAACGACTGTCAGCGAAAGCGGAGATGACCAATACGCGCCGAGGGCCTCGCCGATTGTGTGAAGGAGGTCAGCCATCCTGCTTCTCCTTCAATTTCCGTCTCCGTACTTGTTCGT
>VBLV01000221.1 GCA_005879045.1 Methanobacteriota archaeon
CTGCCAAGAAGGCTCGGCTTATCTACTTTCCACAAATGCAAACGGTCCGAGCACATCAGAAGGAGTAGCGGTCCTCCGTCAACGGATCCGCGGTGTTGCTGTACCCTCGGACTTCCCAGTATCCGAGCTCTTCCTCGTCCGTGAACGTGATGGCGCGCACCCATTTCGCGCTCTTGTACGCATAGCGCTTCGGCACGAGGAGGCGTACGGGTCCGCCGTGTTCGATTGGGAGCGGTTTCCCGTCCCATTGGTACGTAAGGAGAACGTCGGAATCGTACAGGACGTTGACGGGATGGGACGTCGTATAGCCGTCGCCACATCGGAAGGTCGCGAAACGAGCCGTCGGCCGAATCTGTGCTCGTTCCGCCACTTCCTTGATCGTGACTCCGATCCACTCGTTGTCGAATGTCGTCCAACCGGTGACGCAGTGGAACGCGGACATCACTGCTCATCATAAGTGAAACGGATCGTTTTGTCGACCGAGCCGTCCACGCGCAAGTCCCACTCCTTCGGATCGAACCTCGGGACGATGCCCAGATCGAGCCTCGGCCATTTCCGGACCTCCCGTTGTCCCGGCGGGAGACGCCGCTCCGCAGCCATCGTGACGAGACCATCGAAATCCCTCGATATAAATCGTTGTGCCTCACGTTTGAGGGCGTTGTCGCGGCCCGACTCCACGACCTGTCGAGTGCCGATGAGAGCCCGCATCACCGGGAGAAAACACGCCGCTCCAATGCCCCGACAAAGGTTTAATAGCCCGACCAATTTTCCACGCGACGGACATGGTGCTCGAGAGCTACGTGCCCATTGTGATTTTTGCCGTCGTGGCCCTATTGTTCCCGCTCGGCACGTTCTTCGCGACACGACTGTTCCGGCCGGACCACCCCACGCCGTTGAAGGACCTCACCTACGAGTGCGGGGAGGTTCCGGAAGGCGTGGCGCAGATCCAGTTTCATTTCCAGTATTACATGTTCGCCCTCATCTTTGTCATCTTCGACGTCGCCGCGATCTTCCTCCTCCTCTGGGCCTTCGCATGGGGCGGCCTGCTGAACTCGGCGTCGCCGGTGGCCAAGTTCTCGATCTTCCTGTTCCTCGGGATCATGTTCGTCGCCACGCAATACGCGCTCAAGAAGGAGGAGGTCATCCAGATATGAGCGCGGTCGTCACCGCCTCTCCGTCAATCACGGGTCGATCGGTGCCCGGCGCGGAGAAGGAAGTCCTCGCACAGCTGCAGGTCGCCTTCGGTTCGAAGCTCAAAGACGCGAAGATCGTCCGGGAGCGGCTCGTGGAACTCGTGATCGACCGGGCCGATTTGGTGCCGCTGTGCACCTACCTGAAGGACACGCTTGGATTCGAGCATCTCTCGTGCGTCACCGCGGTCGATTGGAAGGACCGCTTCGAGAGCATCTACCACATCGAGAACTACTACAACGGTTGCATGGTCCAGGTGAATGCCCAGATCCCGTACGACGATCCAAAGATCGCCACGCTCACCGGCCTCTGGCACGCGGCGGATTTCCTCGAACGAGAGATGTGGGACCTCATGGGCGTCGAGTACACGGGCCATCCGAACCTCACGCGGATCCTGCTGCCGGAAGACTTCAAGTTCCATCCGCTCCGGAAGGAATTCGCCCAGGAGGTCGACCGCCAGTACATCACCCGGCGCAAGCTCCGAGGGGGGAAGTGAGTGCCGGAGTTCTGGATCAACATGGGACCGCAGCATCCCATGACCCACGGCCTGTGGAACATGAAGGTCAAGGTCGACGGGGAGACGGTCACGGACGCCAAGCCGGAGATCGGCTACCTCCACCGCGGCTACGAGAAGATCATGGAGGTCCGCGAGTTCCAGAAGAACGTCGTGCTGACGGACCGGCTGTGCTACGTCTCGTCGATCACATGGTCCCACGCGTACTGCCTCGCGGTCGAGAAGATGATGGGGATCGAGACCCCGGAGCGCGGCCAGTGGATCCGCGTCGTGGCCCTCGAACTCCAGCGCATCGCGTCCCACCTCATGTGGCTCGCCGCGTACGGCCCGGACCTCGGCCTGCTCACGGGCCTCCTCTGGGCGCTCCGGGAGCGGGAGCTGTTCCTCGACCTGATCCAACTGATGTCGGGCGCTCGGATGAACCAGAATTATCCCCGGGTCGGCGGCGTCCGGAATGACCTCCCGGATAATTTCGAGGCGATGTGCCGGCGGAGCATCGAGCACTTCCTCGAGAAGGTTGACAACGAGTACCAGCGGGTCTTCCAGGAGTCGAAGGTCTTCCACATGCGCACGGAAGGCGTCGGGAAGATTTCCGCCGCGGACGCGATCAACTGGGGAGTGACGGGACCGAATCTGCGCGCGTGCGGGGTGAACGTCGACCTGCGCCGCCTCGATCCGTACGAGGTGTACGAGGAGATCGACTTCGAGCCGCAGGTCTGGCACGACGGCGGGGCGGGGGATTCGTACGCCCGGTTCGTGTGCCGGTTCAACGAGTTGCGGGAGTCCTGCCAGATCATCCTTCAGGCGTTGGAGAAGATGCCGAAGACCGGACCGTATCGGGTGAAGGCCCCGCGCCGGGCGGAAGGCGAGGGGTACGCGAAGACGGAGGACTCGCGGGGCGAGGCCCTCTTCTATGTGATCGGCGACGGCGACGACCGGCCGTACCGCGTGAAGATCCGCAGCCCAGTCTTCTGCACGATGGCAGCGACTCCGATCATGCTGCGCGGCAACAAGCTCGCCGACTCGGTCGCAATCCTCGGGTCCGTGGACGTCTGCGTCGGGGAGATGGACAAGTGAGTGCGCCGCTGATCCCGAGTTTGTTCGGGGTGTGCGAAGTCCTCGTCCTCGCAATCGTCTGGATCATCGACCAGATCCTGTACGCGCTCGCGGGTCTGATTCCTCCGTTGACCGGACTGGCGCAATGGTTCGACCCGGTCGCTCGCCAGCGACTCGGGATGGGACCGCTCGGGTCGGAGTTGCTGATCGTCCTCGTGACGTGGCTCATCGCGGTCACGGTGATCGTCATCTGGGCGACGCTTGTCAACCTCCTCACGATGATGTGGGTCGAGCGGAAGTTCTACAGCCGCCTCCAGGACCGATACGGCATCATGATCTCGATTTGGTCCCTTCCGTT
>VBLV01000056.1 GCA_005879045.1 Methanobacteriota archaeon
CGATTCCCGCGCCCGAGCCGATGGTCGAGGTGGCGGCCGTTGGCGGACCCGGCGAGGAGGGAGAGTCGGTCGAAGAGCCCGAACCTCTCATCGTCCCCGAAGAGCCCGATCCGACAAAGAAGATCAAGAAGAGCAAGGTCGCGACCAAGCGGCTGAAGAAGGTCGCCAAGCAGGTGAGCGAGCTCGGCGTCGATGCCGACGTGGAAACGGGAGGAGGCGACGAGACGTAATGCCATTGCTCCGGACGAAGGAGATCTGCGCGATGGACGCGGAGACGATCGGGAAGAAGCTCACGGAGCTTCGGGACGAGCTGATGCACGAGCGAGGCGTGGCCGCGATGGGCGGCGCACCGCCGAACCCGGGGAAAATCCGGGCGCTCCGGAAGAACATCGCCCGCATCCTCACGATCATGCGCGAGGAAGAACTCGCGGGAGGGGCCGCGGCCCCGCCGAAAGCCGCTCCCGCGAAGGCCGCTCCATCGGGGGAGGAGACGTAATGGCGAACCTCCGGAAGCACGAGCTAATCGGGCTGCGCGTGGAGGTCGTCGACGCGACTGACCCGAGTCAGGAGCATGTCCGCGGACGCGTCGTCGATGAGACCCGCAACATGCTCGTGGTCGACGTGCAAGGAGAGGAAAAGCGAATCCCGAAGCACGGCAGCCGCTTCCGTTTCGATGTCCCCGGTGGTTTCGAAGTCGATGGAGACGAGATTCGCTTTCGACCCGAAGATCGCGTGAAGAAGGCCCGGTGAATCGAATGGCGGAGAAGAAAGCGCAGAAGAAACCAGCCACGACGGCCGCCGCGGCGAAGCCGATTGGCTCGGCCGCGAGAGACGTCGGGATCGATGTCCCCGTGCCGGAGAAGTCGTGCACGGATGCGAAGTGCCCGTTCCACGGTCGCCTGTCTGTTCGCGGTCAGACGCTGGAAGGCGTCGTCGTATCGACCCGCATGCAGAACACGGTCGTCATCGAGCGCCAGTCCCTGCGGTTCATTCGGAAGTACCAGCGCTACGAGAAGCGGACGCGACGCATGAATGTCCACGCGCCGCCGTGCCTCGGCCTCCAGATCGGCCACCGCGTCCTCGCCATGGAATGCCGGCCGCTGGGGAAGACGGTGCACTTTGTCGCGATTCACAACCAGGGGGTCGCCGGATGAAGGGCCTTCCCGGACGGCAGACGCGCGGCTTGCCGAAAGGGGCACGCCTCGACTGCATCGACAACACCGGCGCGAAGATCGTCGAGATCATCGAGGTCATGAAATATCGCGGTGTCCGCAATCGGATCTCGAGCGCAGGGATCGCGGACCTGCTCGTCGTCACGGTCAAGAAAGGCACGCCGGAGACGCGCAAGCAAGTGATGAACGCCGTCGTCGTCCGTCAGCGCCGACCGTTTCGGCGGCCGGAAGGGATGATGGTCCAATTCGAGGACAACGCGTGTGTGATCGTGACCCCGGAAGGCGAGGTCAAGGGTTCGGACATCAAGGGCCCCGTCGCTCGCGAGGCCGCCGAACGGTGGCCGCGAGTCGCCGCGACGGCGAGCATGATCGTGTGAGGATTCCGAATGACCAGCGCGAAACCCCGGACCCAACGGAAGAGGGCGGCGAACGCGCCGCTTCACACGAAACGCATCATGGCATCGTCCCACCTCGCGCCGGAGATCCACGATAAGTCGAAGGTCCATCTCCCGCGCGCCCTTCCGGTCCGGAAAGGCGACACGGTCCGCATCATGCGAGGCGGTTTTCGCGGCAAGGAGGGAAAGGTCGTCTCCGTCGACCGCGTCCACGGCACGGTCGTCATCGAGGGAATCACGATCGAGAAAGTGGATGAGAAGAAAGTGGCCCGGCCGCTGCATGCGTCGAACCTCCTAATCGTCCGGATGGACGACACGGATCCGTGGCGGCGGCGCAAGTTCGAGGAGTGAGTCGATCGTGAAGAAGCACCTGAAGCGGTTGCCGGCTCCCCGCAGCTGGACGATTCCGCGAAAGACGGATTTCTGGGTCGTGAAGCCGTCGCCCGGGCCGCACCCGATTGATGCGAGTGTCCCCATCGGCCTAATCCTGAGAGACATGCTGAAGGTGTGTGCGACGGCACGGGAGGCACGACACATCCTCAACGACCGCGGCGTCCTCGTCGACGGCCGCCCCATCACGGATCCGAAGTTTCCGGTCGGCCTGATGGATGTCCTCTCCTTCGCGCTGACGAAGGCACATTACCGAATGCTCGTGAACACACGCGGCAAAATGGCCCTGGTGCCGATCGAGGAGGCGGACGCGAATTGGAAGCTGTGCCGCGTCGAGGACAAGACGACGGTCCGCCGGGGCAAGACGCAGCTGAATCTCCACGACGGACGGAACGTCCTCCTCGAGAAGGACGCATACAAGACCGGAGCGACGCTGAAGGTCCACGTCCCGGACCAGAAGGTCGTCGAGCAGTACGAGCTCGGCAAGGGGGCTCCGGTGCTCGTGACGGGCGGCCAACACGTCGGCGAGATCGCGCACGTGCTCGAGGTCCAGCGCACCCGGAACCCGCGAGCGAACATCGTCACATTCACCGAGGGCTTCTCGACGGACGCCGGCAAGGTGTTCGTCGTCGGCAAAGAGGCCCCGTCGATCAAGATGCCAGAGGTGTCGGCGCTCTAGGTGGGACCATGGCGGGCATGCGCGACATCCGGATCGAGAAGGTCGTGGTCAACGTCGGCGTCGGCGAGGCCGGCGAGAAACTCGTGAAGGCGCAGAAGGTCCTCGAGCTGGTCACGAAACAGAAGTCGGTGCAGACCCTCAGTCATCAGGCGGTCCGGGATTGGGGCGTCCGTCGGAACATGCCGATCGGGACACGGGTCACGTTGCGCGGCGGCCCCGCCGAGGCGTTCCTGACGGAAGCGCTCTCGATTCGGAACAATCGCCTTCCGGGCTACAGTTTCGACACGAGGGGGAACTTCTCGTTCGGGATTCAAGACTACACGGATTTCCAGGGGATGAAGTACGATCCGGAAATCGGCGTGTTCGGGATGGACGTCAGCGTGAGCCTGCAGCGGCCCGGCTGGCGCGTCGCCCGACGCTCGAACAAGTCCCGGCGGATCCCGCGGCGACATCGGGTCACCCGGGACGAGGGCATGCAATTCATGAAGGATCGCTTCAAGGTCGAGGTGGTCGTGTGAGGCGGACGAAAGACTTCGGCCGGAAGCGGGGTTGCCTGCGTTGCGGCCGCAAGCGCGGCATCGTGCGTCGATACGGCCTCCACGTCTGTCGGCAATGCTTCCGCGAGATTGCCTACGAGCTCGGCTTCCGGAAGTACAGCTGAGGTGGCACCATGTTGCAAGACGCTCTCAACGACGCCATGGTGACGATGCGGAACGCCGAGGCGGCCGGCAAAACGGACTGCGTGATCCGCCCCGCGTCGAAGCTGATCGGTCGCGTGCTCAAGGTGATGCAAGAGAGCGAGTACATCCGGTCGTTCGAGCTGATCGAGGACGGCCGCGGGAATCTGTACCGCGTGGCCCTGGTCGGCAGCATCAACAATTGTGGTGTGATCAAACCGCGGTTCGCCGTCAAGCGGACGGACCTCGAAAAGTGGGAGGCTCGATACCTCCCGGCCCAAGATTTCGGCGTGCTGATCCTGACGACGACGGAAGGCGTGATCTCGCAGACGAAAGCGAAGCAGATTGGCGTGGGCGGCAAGCTCATCGCGTACGTGTACTGAGGGGACAAGATGCCGGTCGCGGGGTTGCTGGAAGAGGCCGTCGAGATCCCGGACGGAGTCCAGCTCCGGGTCGACGGTGACTTCGTCGTCGTGACCGGGGGCGGGCACACCCTGCGGCGCCGCCTGTTCCACCCGCGGTTGCGCATCGATGTGAAAGGCCAACAGGCCACCGTTCGCTGCGAGTACGCGCGGCGGAAGGAGGCGGCTCTCGTCGGTACCTTCGCGGCCCACCTGCGGAACATGGTCGTCGGGGTCCGAGCGGGCTTCACGTACGAGATGAAGATCGTCTACAGCCACTTCCCGCTGAAGGCCACCGTGAAGGGGTCGGAGTTCATCATCGAGAATTTCCTTGGAGAGAAGTTCCCGCGGAAGACGCGGATCCTCGGAGATACGAAGGTCGAGGTGAACGGCGACCAAGTGCTCCTCACCGGCCCGGACGTCGAAGCGGTCGGCCAGACGGCCGCCAACATCGAGCAGGCCACCCGCATTCGCGGATTCGATCCGCGCATCTTCCAGGACGGAATCTACATCACGAAGAAGGCCGGGGAGGCCTGAGATGGCCGAAGAGAAGGAGCCGAAAGCCGACGTGAAAGCGGCGAAGAAGGCCAAGAAGACGGCCGTCCCGGAGGCGCCGGAGCCTGAGCAAGCGCTGCCGACGGCCGGCGAAATCCGCACCGCGAAGAAGGCCGAACTCCTCGCCTGGACCGAACGGTATGGCCTGAGTCAGGAAGGGAAGGTCGACGATCTCCGGCAACGCCTTCGCACATTCATCGAGAAACGGGCCGCGAAGGAGGCCGCGCCGAAAGAGGAGGAGCCCGCGCCGCCGAAGGTGGAGAAGAAAGGCAAAGAGAAGCCGAAGGAGAAACCGAAGCCTTCGAAAGAGAAGAAGGGCAAGAAGGAAGAAGCCGAGGAGGAGGCCGAGGAAGAAGTCCACGAGCCGCGGGCCAAGCCAAAGCTCGAGCCTCACCTGAAGAAACTTCTCGCCCTGCGATCGGCGAAGAACGCGGCGCGTCCTAAGTTCCGCCGCCAGGAGTGGTTCCGCTACCGGAAGTTCGGAGACGAATGGCGCAAGCCCCAGGGCGGCCAGTCGAAGCTCCGTCGCCATTTCGGCTATCGCTGGAACCTCCCGTCGATCGGGTATCGAGGCCCGCGGGCGGTACGCGGCCTTCACCCGAGCGGGTTCCAAGAGGTCCTCGTGCACAACGAACGACAACTCGATGGCCTGGACGCGGCGAAGCAGGCGGTGCGCATTGCCCACGCGGTGGGCACCCGCAAGCGTGAGCTGATCGAGAAGACGTGTGACGAGAAGGGGCTTCGCGTCCTGAACCGGATGGTGACGGAATGAGGTTCGACTATCAGAGGCGCCTGGCGGCGTCGATCCTGGGCATCGGCGTCAACCGGGTCTGGATCACGACCGACCCGAAGGTCCAGGACGACATCCTCGACGCGATCACCCGGGACGGGATTCGCAATCTCATCCGGAAGAACATCATCCAGAAGCGGGCCGTGCAAGGCGTCTCCCGCGGTCGGGCCCGCCATCGAGCCGCGCAGCGGGCGAAAGGCCGGCGGCGTGGTCATGGCAGCCGCAAGGGCGCGCTCAACGCGCGGACGCCCACGAAGACCCGGTGGATTGGCGTCATCCGCGGCATGCGGCGTTACCTCCGGGAGCTTCGCGACCAAGGCCGGATCGATACGAAGACCTACCGGCGGTTCTACGGGCAGTCGAAGGGCGGCATGTTCAAATCGAAGTCCCACTTGGACCAGCAGTTGCGCGCGGCCGGCGCGATCAAGGAGGCACCGAAGTGAAGCAAGGACCCCATTACCGCGTCCCGTTCCGTCGCCGCCGCGAAGGCCGCACGGACTATCGCGCGAGGTCGAAGCTCCTCCGGAGCGGGAAGCCCCGCGTCGTCGTCCGGAAGACGCTCAGCCAGACGATCGTGCAATTCATCGTGGCGGACCCCACGGGGGACCGGGTCGTCGCGACCGCGCACTCCCTCGAGTTGAAGGAGCGCGGGTGGGCCGCGGGCACCGGAAACCTCCCGGCGGCCTACTTGACCGGATACCTCGCCGGCAAGAGGGCTTCGGCCAAGGGGGTCACGGAGGCGATCCTCGATCTGGGGCTGCAGCGGCCTTCGAAAGGCGGACGCCTCTTCGCGGCCCTCCAAGGTCTCCTCGATTCCGGCGTCTCGGTGCCGCACAGCCCGGACGTGCTGCCGACGAAAGAGCGGGTCCGCGGTGCGCACATCGGCGAGTCGATTCCGACGCAGTTCGACGCGGTGAAGACGAAACTGGAGGCCCCCTGATGCCGCAGCGGCGGGGCGGCCGCGGCCGCAAGCGGGAGGCGCGTGCCGCAAGGCCGGAGCGGAATCTGAGCGAGTGGGCGCCGAAGACGAAGCTCGGCCGCCTGGTCCTCGCCGGGGAGCTCACGACGCTCGGCGACGCGATTCGGACCGGGCTTCCGATCCGCGAGCCCGAAATCGTGGACGTCCTTCTCCCGGAAACGGAGGATGAGGTCCTCGACGTCAACATGGTGCAGCGGATGACCGACTCCGGTCGCCGCGTGAACTTCGTGATCACGTGCATCGTCGGCAACAAGGACGGTTTCGCCGGCCTGGGGCGTGCGCGCGGTCGCGAAGTTGGTCCTTCGATCCGAAGGGCGATCGACAACGCGAAGCTCAACATGATCGAGATCAAGCGGGGCTGCGGCTCCTGGGAGTGTGGATGCGGCCGAGCCCATACGCTCCCGTTCAAGGTCATGGGACGGAGCGGCTCGGTCGAAGTTGTGCTCAAGCCCGCGCCACAGGGAGTCGGCCTCGCCGTGGGCGACATCGCGAAGAGCGTGCTGCGCCTCGCCGGCATCACGGATGCCTGGGGCTTCACAAAGGGCCACACGAAGACGACCGTGAACTACGCGCTCGCGACGTTCGCGGCATTGCGCCAGACCGGCCAGGTCAAGGTCCGCTCCGAGCAGACGGAGCGGCTGAAGATCAAGGCAGGCGCGGAGCAGGTCTTCACCCGCAAGATCGAGGCTCCGCCGGTCGTGGCGGAAGGACCGCCTCCCGGCGAGCTCCCGGAGGAAATCGCGGTTGAGGGAGAGGCTCTCACGGAAGAACCTGCGGGAGAACCCAAGGACGAGGAGGCCCCGGAGGAATGAGCTTCGCCGTGCTGCGGCTCCGAGGGAAAGGCGATCTCCGGAAGGACGTGAAGGACACGCTCCGCATGTTGCATCTGACCCGCCAGAACCATTGCTCGATCGTCCCGGAGGACCCGACGTTCCGCGGGATGCTCCAGCTCGTGAAAGACCACGTCACCTGGGGCGAAGTCGATCCGGAAGTCCTCGCCAAACTGCTCCTGAAGCGAGGCCGGCAGGTCGGCGATAAGCCGATCGATGACACGTTCGTGAAGGGCCACAGCAAGTTCAAGTCGATCTGGGATCTGAGCCAAGCGATCACGAAAGGCGAGGCGACGCTCGCCGATGTGCGGGAGCTCCGGCCCGTCCTCCGTCTGCCGCCGCCCCGCAAGGGATTTCGCGGCATCAAGCGCGGATTCCACGACGGAGGGGACCTCGGCTACCGCGGCGGGGCGATCAATTCGCTCCTCGTGCGGATGCTCGTCGAGGAGGGCCAAGATGGTCTCTAGGACGCGCAAGTTGCGAGGCAGTCGCACGCACGGCCGCGGCAAGAAGCACGGGCGCGGCGCCGGGGGCCGCGGCGGCACCGGCAACGCGGGGCTTCACAAACACAAATTCAAGTGGATGATCAAGTACGACCCGGAGCACTTCGGACCGCGCGGGTTCTTCCGACACGCGCAGCCGCGTCCGACGAACTCGATCGACCTCGAGGACCTCGCGCATCGGATCGGCGAGTTCGAGGCGGCGGGCCACGCGAAGAAGGACGATTCTCGAATCAATGTCGACCTGACGGCCGCGGGAATCGACAAACTATTAGGGTCTGGTCGCGTAACGAGGGCAATGCGGATCACCGTCGCGAAGGCCTCTCCGGCGGCCGTCGCGAAGGTCTCCGGCGCTGGCGGCGAGGTCGTCCTCCCAGGGGACGCCGGGAAGTAGTCCGATGCCCCTCGAAGAGAAGAAGAAGAGCCGTCTGTACGCGCTGAAACCGCTGACCGACCGACTGCCGGCGGTCACTCGACCGGAAGGCCACGTGCACTTCCGGACGAAGATGTTCTGGGTCCTCGCGATCCTGGTCCTGTACTTCGCCATGACGAACATCTTCATCTACGGCCTGGACCGCGCCAACGTCATCGACTTCTTCTCGAGCCTCCGGGCGATCCTCGCGGGGGCCCAGGGCTCGCTCATGCATCTGGGAATCGGGCCGATCGTCACGGCATCGATCATCATGCAGCTCTTCGCCGGCGCGAAGATCATCAACCTGGACCTCCAGGATGACGAGGACAAGAGCGTGTACCAGGGGACCCAGAAGTTCCTGGTCATCCTCATGATCTTCGTCGAGGCAATCCCGCAGGTGTTCGGCTTCCTCACGCCGGCGAGCGGATTCGTGACCGCGCTGAACGGCTCGTTCCTCTTCGGGCTGATCTCCGTGGGTCACGGGACGTTTCTCGCCCAGATCCTGATCGTGATCCAACTCTTCGCCGGATCGTACCTCGTGTTCCTCATGGACGAGGTCGTCTCGAAATGGGGGATCGGGTCCGGGATTTCGCTCTTCATCGCGGGCGGGGTCGCCCAGCAGATCTTCACCGGGACGTTCAATTGGGAGCCGTCCTCGGCGACCAGCCGGATCCCTGCGGGCACGATCCCGAAGACCGTGTGGTACCTCCAGAACTACCCCGGGAGCCAACTCGCGGGCGGCGGGATCGAACAGATCATGGTCCAGCCGCCGAATCCACTGATCGCCCTGATCGGGACCGTCGCGATCTTTCTAATCGTCGCGTATGTCGAGTCGACTCGCATCGAGCTGCCCCTCGCCCACGGCATGGCGCGGGGCGCTCGCGGCCGCTATCCAATCCGGCTGATGTACGCGTCGAACATCCCTGTGATCCTGGTGGCGGCGGTCCTGGCGAACGTGAGCATGTTCTCCCTCCTGTTCTGGCAGCACCCGGAGTGGCCGCTCGTCGGCCACGCCTCGTGG
>VBLV01000222.1 GCA_005879045.1 Methanobacteriota archaeon
GCTCCCCCGGAACGCGATGAACGGGTTCGACGGCAAGGCGTACGACACGAGGACGGCGCCGTTCCCGAGGACCGTCCGGTCCGGGAGATTCACGGCGGGACCTCCTGGGCGTGGAACCGGACGACCGTGCGGTGCTCGTCGACGAGGTACGTGCGGGCGACCGCCCGGATCTGCTCGGCGCGGACCTTCTCGACCTTCGCGAGCAGCGTCTCGCCGAAGTCCCATGAGCCGAGGCCTTCCCCCGCGCCGAGGAGGATCCCCTGGAACGTGACGCCGTCCTGTTCGTACCGGGCCCAGGCGCGGACCTGCTGGCGGGCGCGCGCGAGCTCCGACTTCGGCGGCGGGGTCTTCCGGAGCGCCTCGACCTCCCGGTCGAGGACGGCCTCGACGCGGTCGAGCGAGGCCCCGCGGGCCAGGGTGACGCTCGCGATCAGCAACGCCGGATCGAGTTTCATCTCCTGCCTCACGCCGACGTCCGTCGCGAGGCGCGCGTCGACGAGCGCCCGGTACAGGCGGTTCGAGCGGGGTCGCCAATCGCCCGCCGCGAACGGCACGATGCCGCGCCAACCGCCCAGGACCGTCGACAGGAGGACGAGCGCGGGGGTGTCCTCGTGCCTCGCCGAGGGGATGTGCCATCCCGCAGACAGGAGGTCGGCCGGGCCCGGGCGCTCCAGGTCGCTGCGACGCTCGCCGTGCTGTTCCGGCTCCGACAGGCGGAGCGGGTCCGGCGGGGTCTCCGGCTTCAGGGGCGCGAACGCCTCTCGGACGCGCTGCATCGCCACGGCCGGATCGAAGCCGCCGACCAGGATCAGGGACGCGTTGTTCGGCGCGTAGTACCGCAGGTAGTGCCGGTAGAGGGGCTCCCGGTCCAACGTCGCGAGGTCCTGCTTGTACCCGATCGCCGTCCAGTGGTACGGGTGGACGTGGAAGGCGAGGCCCCACAGTTCCTCCTCGACGGCGAAGTCCGGTTGGTTCTCCGCGCCTTCGCGCTCGCTGATGACGACCGTCCGCTCGGCCTCGACCTCTTTCGGGTCGAACGCCGCGTTGCGCATGCGCTCCGATTCGATCATGAGGGCCGTGTCCATCGAGCTCGCGGGGATCGTCTCGAAGTACATCGTGTAATCTGTGTCGGTGAAGGCGTTCATCTTGCCGCCGAGGCGGGAGATCATCTTGTCGATGTCCCCCTTGCCGAGCTTGCCGCCGCCCTTGAATAGCATGTGCTCGACCCAGTGGGTGGAGCCGGTCATGCCGGGGACCTCGTTCCGGGAGCCGATCCGGTAGACGACCCACGTCGAGAGGGCCTTCGTGTCCGGGATCGGTCGGAGGATGACCTTCAGGCCGTTGTCGAGGGTCTCGACGCGGGTGGGCATGTCGCTCCGCGCCAAGGCGGGCGCGCGATATAGACCTACGGCTGGAAAGCTCTTCGCGGACGGTTCCACGATCCCCGAGTAGTAGGACCCCTGTATCCCTCCGGGAACGCAGGGGTGGCCTGGCAATTACTCAAAAGTCGTTCCGCCAGGGCCCCGTTTGTTTAGATCCTTAATCTGCCTGCGGAGACGCTCCCGGTATCTGACGACCCTTGCGGGCAGAGCGGCGAACGCCCGCCCGTTACGGCCCTGCTTGGTCGTTTGCCTGTGGCGAATGAACTCACTGAGGATGAGCGCCTGCCTCACTTTGACCCGGAGATGTGGCTCGACGCGCCGGAGGAGCGATTCGATCATTCCATCGGTCCAAACCAGCTGGTACCCCCGCTTCCATGCCGCATTTCGCGCTGGCTGATTCGCGATGATTCCCCCGAACCGGTACTGAATCGCGGTACTGAATCGCCCTCAAGACATCTAGGTGAGTATTCGTCACGGTCACCCGAGGATGATACTGAAGTGTCCGACAATCCGCGGTCCTCGTCCGGATAATCATGAGAGATCCCTCGGCATCGATGAAACCAGCGACGTACCTCGCGGATACCCTTGCTCGGCGAGGTGAGACCGTGCTCGTCGGGAAGTTCCGCTGACTCTCGGGACCTCTTCGATTCATACGTTTCAGGCGATCGTAGAAGGCTTGACGGGACCGGACGTCCCGCGTAGTCAAAGGCAACAAACGACCAGCCTTATCTCGCAGCCTGTGTCCGGCTTGGATGCCTCGATCGAACGCTAGGAGTGCTCTGCTCTGTTCGGACTTGACTACCAGAAATGGTTTGATTTTCCGAATCAGTTTTGCCGCGGCAGCATTAGTCCAGATGAGTGCGTAGGAAACCTTCCAGCCGGCTTGCCGTTGGTCTATCACAGACATCGTCCCGCCGGTCGTTCGCTGGATGTCCTCCAAGATCCTGCGATTAGTATTGTAGACGCTCAGTCTGAGGCAATACTCAGGTGACCGGTGGTCGCGGCGAATCCGCGCCAGTCCGAGATAGCCTTCTCCGTCGACGAATCCCGCCAAGTATTGGACGGGAATCATTCGCAGGAACTACTGTGCTCTGAAGGTTAACTAGAATCCGGGGAGAGGTGGGTGAAAGTGCTATGCACGTCGATCCCCTCCTTCCCCCTTCTGAGCTCGGAATTTCGCACTTTCCAGGTCGAGCTCAAAGTCCTCTTCCTTCACTTCGCCAGGAGTGAACACCTTGCCGGCTTCGAACTCCAGCTTCTTTTCCTGCTTCTTTCGCTTCTTCGGCTTTTCCTCAACTTGCTGTGGCATAAGGTGCCTCCATCTTCGTGGCGTAAGGATCGAGGAGATCGATTCGCTTGCGGGTCCCGTCGTTCACGATCAACATAGACCAATCGATCATCTCGATATTGAAGGTGTCGCATAGCTCCCGCCGTAGCGCCGCCCGGGTGTCCTTCGGCGGCTCCTGGATCGCCTTTTTGATAGTATCGTCGTCCGTGATGCGATCGACCAATCCGGCGCGCTGCCGCTTGTAGAACAGCGACCGTTCCGCGCCGATCTCAGAGTATTGCTTGCACGCCATCATCTCGACGTCGGGTCCGGCCTTCTTCTCCCCAGCCTCCTGGATCGCGATGTACCGATCGAGCCATTCGATCCGGTGGGCAAGCTCCTTCGACCGGTGGTTCTCGAGGCCGTCCAGGACCTCCTCGAACGTCCGCAGCGCGCGGCGCTCCCAGTCGTCCGTCACGATCGATTCGATCTTTCCGAGGTAGTACCGCTGGATGTCGATCGGCGAGACGGTCCGGCCGTCCTCCAGCTCGACCTTCCACTGATCCGGATTCCGGATCTCGACATTGTGCCACAGGTCCCGGATCGGGTCCTTCAGCCGAGGCACGTCGCTCAGCCGTCCGTCCTCCATGAGCTGCAGTACGCCCGACGTCACGAAGTGCCGGAGCATGATCGCCGTCTCGTTCATCAGCGCGTCGCCCACGATCACGTGAAGGCGCCGCCACAGACGGCCGTCGGCGTGGGGTTCGTCCCGCGTGTTCAGGATGCCCGTGTCGTGCATCGTCTCCCCGCTCACGACCTGGGACGTGAGGAAGGCCATCGGCGACAGGACGTACTTGCCGCGGACGATGTCGCCCGCCCCCGTGTAGATGATCCGCGTGGACAGATGCGGCACGAGGTCGCGGATGAACTGGCCGGGGAACGGGACGTCGCGGGAGACGCAGTAGTTCTCGTGGGACCCGTACGAGGTCCCGTCCGGCGAGGTGTTGTTCTTGAACGCGTGGATCTTCATGTCGCCCGTGTACTTCTCTTCCATGACGCGGCGGAGCCAGTCGAGGACCTTCTCCCCGGCCTTCTCCCAGATGACCACATCGTGGAAGTTCGTCGTCTCCGCGGTGCTGACCTCGAAGTGCCCGACGTCGTAGTAGACGCGCGAGCCGTTCGTGATGAACTCGCCGGCGAGGTGCAAATCGGAATCGCGCAGCAGGTCGAGCGCCATCATGTGCGGGTCGAACCCCATCGTCCCCATCTTGCGGCAGTACAGCGTGTA
>VBLV01000264.1:0-2403 GCA_005879045.1 Methanobacteriota archaeon
GGACGACGTCGCCTTCTGGCTATACTCGTCGGGCTCGACGGGATTTCCGAAAGGGGCCGTCCATCTCCATCACGACATGGTCGTGTGTTCGGACACCTACGGGTTGCAGGTGCTCGGCATCACGGAGCGGGATCGGACGTTCTCGGCGGCGAAGTTGTTTTTCGCGTATGGTCTCGGCAACAACATGTATTTCCCGATGCGCGTCGGCGCGGAGGCGGTCCTGTATTCGGGCCGGCCCACCGCGGAGGCGGTGTTCCAAGTCCTTGAGCGGTACCGCCCCACCCTGTTCTTTGGCGTTCCAACTCTCTACGCGTCCATGCTCCAGATGCAGGATGCGGAGGATCGATTCGACCTCTCCTCGTTGCGGCTCTGCGTCTCCGCGGGCGAAGCCTTGCCCGCCGACGTGTATCGGCGGTGGGTCAAGCGGTTCGGCGTCGAGCTCCTCGATGGGATTGGGACGACGGAGATCCTCCATATCTTCCTCTCCAATCGCCCAGGGAAAGTGAAGCCAGGATCCTCCGGCTCGCCGGTCCCCGGATATGAGGCGATCATCGTCGATGAGGCAGGCAATCCCGTGCGGCGTGGGGAAATCGGGAGTCTTCGTGTGAAGGGGGACTCGACGATGGCGTACTATTGGAATCGCCACGAGAAGACGAAGGAAACGCTCTTCGGGCCCTGGATCCAGACCGGGGACAAGTACTACCAGGACGAGGACGGTGACTTCTGGTACTGCGGCCGAAGCGACGACATGCTGAAGGTTGGCGGCATCTGGGTCTCGCCCGTCGAGGTGGAGAATACGCTCATCGCGCACGAAGCCGTCCTCGAGGCCGCCGTGGTGGGTCAAGAGGACGAGGAAAAGCTTGTCAAACCGAAGGCGTACGTCGTCCTGAAGGATCCGAAAGCTGCGTCCAAGGAGCTCGCGGAGGAATTGAAGGAATTCGTCCGGAACCGCATCGCACCGTACAAGAAGCCCTGGTGGATCGACTTCGTCACTTCGCTTCCGAAGACGGCCACCGGAAAGATTCAGCGGTACCGACTCCGGCAAGGCGGTCCTCCTTGACCTCCGCCGTCCAGCATGAGAGGATGGAAGTCAAATAACTCCGGCGCATTCTCGCAGCGGAAGCACGTTTCCTCATGGTCATCGAAGGCGGGCAGACGACGCTCTATTTCGGCCCATGGTACCGGAAGTCGCCGTTCTTCGACGCGGCGCAGCGCGCGGGTTGCTACGGGTACGACCTGTACAACAAGATGTACATCCCAAGCAACTTCGCGGATTCCGTCGAGGAATACTGGCACCTCGTGAATCACGTGACCATCTGGGACGTAGGATGCGAACGACAGGTCGAGATCAGCGGCCCCGACGGGTACGAGTTCATGGAGTACCTGGCGCCCCGCGACCTCAGTACGTGCAAGGTGGGCCAGGCGAAGTACGTCGTCCTGACGGACGAGCAAGGTGGGATCGTCAACGACCCGGTCCTCACGCGACTCGCGAGGAACCGGTTCTGGCTCTCCACCGCGGACAGCGACGTGCTCCTCTGGGCCAAAGGGGTCTCATACCACGCGGACTTCGACGTCGAGCTTCGCGAACCGGATGTTTCGCCGATGCAAATCCAAGGGCCGAAGTCGAAGCAGGTTCTTCGGTCGCTTGTGGGCCCGCGGGTCTTGGATCTCGAGTACTATCACTTCCTGGAGGCGACGGTCGATGGCATCCCGGTGCTCGTGACGAGGACGGGGTGGTCCGCCGAAGTCGGGTACGAGATCTATCTTCGGGACGGGAGCCGCGGCACGGACCTGTGGAACCGCGTAATGGACGCCGGGAAACCCTTCAACCTCCGCCCTACGGGTCCCTCCGAGTACCGTCGGATCGAAGCGGGCATCCTGAACTATCCTTCCGACATCAACCTGGAATACAACCCGTACGAGGCCGGGCTGGGGTGGCTCGTCGACCTCGAGAAGAAGCACGACTTCATCGGACGTACGGCGCTGAAGAAAATCAAGAAGGAAGGACCCACGCGGAAACTCGTCGGCGTAGAAGTCCCCGGGGATGAAGTCGTCCGGCCCTGGCTCCCGCATCCGTGGCCGGTTCGGAAGGACGGGAAGGAGATCGGAATCCTCACGGCGCTCGCGAGGTCGCCGCGACTGAAGAAGAACATCGGATACGCGTGGGTGCCGACCCCTCTCTCGAAACTCGGTACCGAAATCGAAATCGTCACGCCGGCCGGTCCGCGGAGAGCGATCGTCGTCAAGAGACCGTTCATCGATCCGAAGAAGGAAGTTCCGAAGTCGTGACTTTCATTGAGTCGCGTATGGGCCCGGCGATTTTCCGAAATCGCCAAAACGCTCATCTAGCCTTCCCGCTTCCCCGTCCCAAATCAGGAGGTGGTATGATACCCGGCCACACGC
>VBLV01000264.1:2530-4641 GCA_005879045.1 Methanobacteriota archaeon
CACATGCTCATGCCGGGCCTCTACACGGACCCGGTCGACGAGTATTGGCATCTCGTGAACCATGTGACTTTGTGGGACGTCGGCGTGGAGCGCCAGGTCGAGATCGATGGCCCGGATGGATTCGAGTTCATGCAACTGCTCACCCCCCGGGACATGCAGAAATGCGCCCTCGGCGAGTGCAAGTATGTCCTGCTGACGACTCCCGAAGGTGGGATCATCAATGACCCGGTCCTCCTTCGCCTCGGAGAGGACCATTTCTGGCTCTCGCTGTCCGACTGGGACGTGATCTTCTGGTGCAAGGGGGTCGCGGTCAATGCGGGACTCGACGTCATCGTGCGAGAGCCCGACGTCTCGCCGCTGCAATTGCAGGGTCCGAAGTCGAAAGATGTGATGGTGGCGCTCTTCGGGGAAGGAAATCCTCGACCTCGAGTACTACCACCTGCGGGAGACGGAACTCGACGGAATCCCGCTCGTCATCACGCGGACGGGCTGGAGCGCAGAGCGCGGCTACGAGCTGTACCTGCGCGATTCGAAGTTCGGCGACAGGCTCTGGGACGCGGTCATGGCCGCCGGGGCGAAGTACGACATCCGCCCGATCGCCCCGTCGGAGATTCGTCGAATCGAGGCGGGTATCCTGAACTACAGTTCGGACATCATGCTCGACAACAACCCGTACGAGGTCGGGCTCGGATGGACCGTGGACGAAGACAAGAAATCGGACTATCTCGGCAAAGCCTCGTTGGCCCGAATCAAGGAGGAGGGCGTGAAGCGGAAGCTCGTCGGGATCGAGGTGGAGGGCTCGCCGCTCGGCGCGTGGATCCCGGACTACTGGGACGTGCACTCAGACGGCCGGAAGGTTGGCCACGTCACCTCGTTGACATACTCCCCGCGGCTCGAGAAGAATATTGGCTATGCGCTGCTGGGCATCGATCACGCGAAGATCGGCACTCGGCTGCGGGTGTCGACGACGAAAGGGACCCGCGGTGCCTCGGTGGTGAAGAAGCCGTTCGTCGACCCGAAGAAAGACATTCCGAAGTCGTGAAGTCGCCCGCGGTCAAGTTTGAAGTAGCGCGCGTGCCGTCGGTGCGGCGATGAGGCTGACCCTCGGATCTCGCGCCACGCTGAACGACGGGAACCAGATGCCCGTCTTGGGCCTCGGGATGTGGCAGGCCGGCTCCGGGAAGGCGACCCGGAACGCGGTGGCGTACGCCCTCCAGATCGGATACCGCCTGTTCGATACCGCGAAGCTATACGGGAACGAACGCGATCTTGGAGTCGCGGTCCGGGAGAGCGGGATCCCGCGGGACGAAATTTTCGTCACGACGAAGCTCTGGAACAACGACCATGGCTACGAATCGGCTCTGCGGGCGTTCGAGAAGAGTCGCCGCGAACTCGGCCTCGACTATGTCGATCTGTATCTCATCCACTGGCCGGTACCGGGCCTGCGACATGAGTCGTGGAAGGCGTTGCTTAAGATCCACGACGGCGGGCTCGCCCGTTCGGTTGGCGTCAGCAACTACACGATTCGCCACCTCGAAGAGCTGCTCCCGGCAACGCCGATTCCACCCGCCGTGAACCAGGTCGAATTCCATCCCTTCCTGTACCAGAAGGAGTTGCTCGAGTTCTGCGTGAAGCAGCGGATTCACCTGGAGGCGTACAGCCCCCTCACGCGCGGACACCGGCTGAACCATCCGATCATTACGCAAGTCGCCGCGAAGTACGCGCGGACGCCGGCTCAGGTCCTGATTCGATGGAGCCTGCAGCACGGGCTCGTCGTCATTCCGAAATCCATCCGCGCGGACCGCATTCGGGAGAACGCGGCGGTCTTCGACTTCGACTTGAAGCGAGAGGAAATGGAGCGTCTCGACTCGCTCGACGAGGGCTCGCGCGTGGCATGGAATCCCGAAGACCTTCCGTGACGACTCGGCATCCTACCCATCGGGGGAGGCTTTACCCGCAAGCGGCGATTCCCCGCGGTGGTCCGCCCGAACTATGAACTCCCGGACGATCTCGGCCCCGCATCCCTTGCGGATCGTCGAAGGTTCTATCAGGAATCGATGGACTTTCGCTCCGCGGCGAAGTGGATGGCGCGTCCCAAAGGGGGGCGGGTG
>VBLV01000057.1 GCA_005879045.1 Methanobacteriota archaeon
CGCGGAACCCGGCGTTGCTGGAGTTCGTCCACAAAACTCGGTTCAAGGAGATGTTTCGCGCCCTTCGAATGTGGTGGGGAGTCAACGAATTTCCCGGAGACCCCACCGGTATCTGGGCGGCCGGGGGTCTGGAGAAAGGCTGAAGGCGACTCACTCCTTGTCGCGCGCCATGACGGAGAAGCGCGTCCTTGCCCTCCTCGCGATGCTGATGGGGCTCATCGCCGGGCTGCTCATCCTGGTCAACGCGCTCGACATCGGGCGTTCGAACTTGACCCTGAGCCAAGTGTTGAATGCGGGCATCGCCGCCCTCCTCGGGATCGCAATCCTAGTGGGGAGCCTCCTCATTTACCGGGGGAAGTACAGCTCGGGCGGGATCATCAACATCCTGCTGGGGATCGTCGCGCTCATCCTGAAACTCGACACGATCGGCGGCATCCTAGCCATCGTCAGCGGCGTCATCGGACTCGTGGCGACGGAAGCCCCTCGCCAATGAAGTTCAGATCCTCGGCCCGATCAATTGCCAGAGGACGAGCCCGAGGATCAGGAACGCAAACGTGTAGCTCACGCCGCGGACGATTCGATCTCTCTGCTCCGTCGGGATGCCTTTTCGCAGGCGGGAGACGAGTCCTTCGATTCCGTCTTTGAACAGGTACCCGCCATCGAGGGGGACGGCGGGCAGCGCATTCGTTGCACCGAGCATCAGGTTGAGCCAGAACAGCCAGTACAACGCGTTCGCGAAGAGCCAGAACAGGGGAGCTGGAATCACGGCCGCCGGACCTTTGATCTGATAGAAGTGTGTCGCGGGATCGTCGATCGGGGAGTAGCCGGAGAAGGGCAACGACACGTATGCGAGGATCGACCGGGTCACCCCACCAAACTTGTCCGGGTTCGTCAGCGGATGGTAGTAGTCGGTGCTGACGTCGAACGCGTAGATGCCGAGGACCGCGCGCCCGGTCGTCGGGTTTCGCTCGACGGGAGTGACGCTGTACGACGTGTTCTGTCCCGTCGCGGGATTGTAGGCCCAGACCGGAATCGTCGTGTTCGCTTGCACTGCCGAGAGCGCCGCGACGAACTCGTTGTAGGTATGCACCTCAGTGTTGTTGATCGATGTGATGACCGTGTTAGGCTGCATCCCGGCGAGGGCCGCGGGAGAGTTTGGCGTGAATCCCACTATCCCGACTCCGTGGTGGACCGGCGCGACCGAGGTCAAGATAAGCGTTGAGAACAACACTGCGAAGAGCACGGCAAGCAAGACGTTTGTCGCGGGCCCGACCGCGTAGAGGCGCCCGCGTTCCCGCCGCGGGAGGGCGCGGAGCTCGTCCTCGTCCGGCTCCACGAACGCCCCGATCGGGAAAATCAGGAAAATGAGCCCGAGCGATCGGATCTTGATGTTCGCGACCCGCGACAGGATGCCGTGCGAGAACTCGTGGAGGATGATCGCGACCGCGAGGCCGAGGATGCCGTAGCCGAGCGGGATGATCGGATTGATGCCGGGCAGGCCGAGGAGCGTCTCGGGGGACGGCGGGTTGCTGCGGATGGCGGCGTTCTGGACGAGCGTCGCCTCCCACGCGAGGAGGACCGTCGTGCCGAGCATCGTCAGCGCCACGAGGACGATCGCGATATCGCCGAAGACCCGCCAGAACCGCTTCGGCCGTGCGAGGCGGTCGATGAGCTGTCGGCCGCGGACGGTCTTCCACATCAGGAAGGGCCCCGCCGGCGGCGGGGACGGCTGGAGTCCGTGCGGCTCGAGGAGTCCGCGCCGCTGGAGCCCGTACAAGCCGAGACACCAAAGGACGATGACCCCGACGGCCGCCAGGAGGGGGAGGACATCCACCATGCGAGGCTCCAAACGAACCTTCTGGTCTATTTCAACCTATCTCGCCGGCAGTTGGCGTGTCCAGATGTCGTCCGGCAAACTGTCGTACACCGCGAACGCGTTGACGTCCGCCTTCGGCCGCTGCGGCTTCGCGAGGGCCTTGATCCGCTCGACGCGGAGGATCCAGTAGTGGATCCGCCACATCTTGCCCTTCTTGATCATGACCTCTTCTTGGCGGGTCGTGAGGAGGCCTTCCTCCTCGAGCATGTAGAACACGTCGCGGTCCGCGACGTCGAGGTTGTTGTCGATCGCCTCCGTCTCGAATCCGAAGAACGACATGAGGTAGTCGGCGAGGGCCCGAAGGTCTTCCTCCGCCATGCCTCGCTTCCCCACCGTGGCCCGGAGGGCGGCGACCGTTTCGGACATCGTGACAACGGGCATCGTAACGTCCCGCACACGAGGACCACCAGATAAAAGGCCGTCGAACCCATTCCTGTTCCTGACCCTGATAGCGAAGTGAGGGGGCGAAATCGGATGCCACGCCGACGGATTCCGCATGCGATGGCCTACGTGACCGCGCCGGACCGCGAGACCGCGCGGACGATCGCTCGCGTCGTCATCGAGGGACGGCTCGCCGCGTGCGCCAACTACTGGCCCGTCGAGTCGAGGTATTGGTGGAAAGGCGAGCAGGAACAGACAAACGAGTTCGTCATTATTTTCAAGACGCGACGCTCCCTCGTCCGGAAACTGATCGACGCGGTGCGGAGCGTCCATCCCGCCGAGGTGCCGTGTATCGTCTCATACCCGATGGGAGCGGCGCTGCCGGAATACCTGAGCTGGATCGACTCGGAGACGGCTCAGCGATAGACCGCGATGGCGCCGTATCCCACGGCCATCTTCGTGTCCCGGCTTACGTCGCTCGACGTGGCGTATTTCAGGAGCTTCGCTTCGGTGGCACCGAGGCGCTTCGCGGCCGTCAGCATGGCGGTGACCGCCCCGTATCCGCACATCGAGATGTCGTCCTGGGCGACCTTCGCCGCGAAGTGTTTCGGATCGAGGGCGAGGATCGGCTCGATCGCCTTCGCGTCTTGCTCCTGCGCGTACGCAGGGGCCGTGCGGCCTTTCGGCGGGACTTGAAAATACTGCGAGCCGACGTGCGTGAAGTCCGAGGACGCAATCAAGAGGACGTCTTTCCCTTTCACGGTCCCGGCCACGAGTTCCCCGACCTCCGTCGCGAGTTCGTATTCCTGGAAGGCCATGCAGATCGGGACGAACCGCACCCGGTCCGAGAGATGCTGCAGGAACGGCAGCTGGACCTCGATGCTGTGCTCGAACGGCAGCTGGACCTCGATGCTGTGCTCGTCCCGATGGGCGAGGATGTCCTCCTCGAGCGGAGGCTTCGACAAAGAGTCGTGAAGATCCTTGTCGATCGCCGCGACCCCGAGGGGCGTCTGCCAATCGTGGCTGGTCAGGGCGAGGGGCGCGCCTTGTCCGTGGTGATTCGGTCCGAAGACGACGAAGGACGCGGGCCAGCCGTCCGCCGCCAGCGCCGCGTAGCTGTGCGCGGCGACCGGTCCGGAGTAGACGTAGCCCGCATGTGGGACCACGAGGCCGACCAGCCGCCGAGGTCCGCTTCGAAGCTCCGCGGGCCGACCCGGACCGAGCGGGTGGGTGTAGCACTCCCGAATCTGGCGGAGGAGGGCGTCGCGCGAGCGCTCGTAGAAAGCTCCCGCCACCGCCGGATACCGCATGGACGGCGCCCCTTCAGAGGGACGCTTCGTAATCATCGATCGTGAACGTAAACTCTTCGTCGGACTTCAGGGAGCCGCGCGCCTTCAGGACCTCCCGGGTCACGAGCCAGTACACGGTCGCAAGCGCGCGACGGCCCTTGTTGTTCGTCGGAACGACGAGATCGACGTCCCGCACCTCGTTGTTCGCGTCGCACAACGCGACGACCGGGATTCCGACGTTCAGCGCTTCTCGAAGCGCCTGCTGATCCGCCGCCGGGTCCGTGACGAGGAGGACCTCCGGCTCCATGAACTCCGGGAGGTTCGGATTCGTGAGGGTACCCGGTACGAAACGGCCGGCGAGGACCTTCGCTCCGACGTTTTTCGCAAAGAGACGCGCGGGCTTCTGGCCGTACTGGCGCGCCGCGACGACGAGGATGTTCTCCGGCTTGAACCGGGCGAGGAACTTCGCCGCCTCCCGGATCCGGGTGTCCGTCTTCTTGATGTCCAAGACATAGAGGCCGTCGATCCGGACTTTGTAGATGAACGGCTTCATATCGGCGCTTTTCTGCTGGGTGCCGATGTGCACTCCGGACGTGAGGTAGACATCCTCGGGGACGAGCAGTCCCTGCACGCCCGTCTGCTCTTCTTCCTGCATCATGCGCCTGCCTGGAGTTGTTCCTCGATCCGGATGAGCTCGTTGAGCTTCGCGATCCGCTCGCCGCCGACCGCGCCCGTCTTGATGCCGAGGCATCCGAACGCCACGGCGAGGTGGGCGATCGTGTCGTCCGTCGTCTCCCCGGACCGGTGCGACATCACGGTTGCGAACCCGGACTTGTGGGCCAGGTCCACGGCGGCCCGCGTCTCGGAGAGCGTCCCAATTTGGTTCGGCTTAATAAGGATAGCGTTGCCCGCTCGGAGTTCGATCCCGCGCCGCAATCGCTCCACGTTCGTGACGAAGATGTCGTCCCCGATGACTTTGCAGCGGTCCCCGATGCGCCGGGTGAGATCCGCGAACGCACCGAAATCCTCTTGGTCGAACGGGTCTTCCACGCTGAACAGCCCATAGTCGCGGACGAGCCTCTCGACAAAATCGACCTGTTCCTCGGGGGAAATCGTTCGCTCGCGGTACCGATACTGCCCGTTGCGAAAGAACTCGGATGCGGCCAAATCGAGTGCGGGCTGTACGGCGAATCCGGCGCCCTTCGAGGCCTCGCGACACACATTTGCAAGGAGCGCGAGCGCCTCCTCGTCTGCGAGTTTCGCGACCCACGCTCCCTCGTCCCCGCGACCGAGGGCCGCGTCGGGGAGCTCCTCGGCCAGCGCATCGCGCACCAGGCCGTGAACCCGCGCATTCGTGAAGACGTTCGCCGAGACCGTCGGACCCTGAGACACCACCATGAATTCTTGAATCGTCGTGCCCCCGACGGCGTGACGGCCACCGCCAATCACGTTCCCCAGGGGAAGGGGCAGGGACAGGCGGGACCGCCCGCCCAGGTATCGAAATAGCGGTTGGCCTGATGCGACGGCGGCCGCCTTCGCGTTCGCGAGCGAGACTGCCGTGGCGACGTTGCAGCCGATGCGGGCGAAGTTCCGTGTGCCGTCGATCTCCCGCAGCGTGCGGTCGAGTCCGGCCTGGTCCGATACCTCGCGGCCTTTGATCCCGGGTCCGACCGACTCCCGGAAGATCCGAATGGCTTCGTCGACGCCCCCTTCCGGAAACGCCTTGGGTTCGTGGGCTCCGGTGCTCGCGCCGCTCGGTGCCGCGGCACGGCCGGTCACTTTCGCCGCGCGGATCTCGACCTCGATCGTCGCGTTTCCGCGGCTGTCAAGAATTTTCCGAATCGAGGCCCCATCAATCGAGGGCATCCGCGAACCTCCGGACGTTCAGAGGCGAACTCCCGGAGGAGAACTCTCGGAATGCGATGTCGAGTGGGTCCGCTTCTTGGTCCAGCGCCGTGATCGTCGGCGCTCCCATGGAAATTTGCAAAGCGCGCGCGCCGATGATCCGGGCCCGCTCGAAACGAGTGTACGTCAAAGGGGGATCTCCGACGCGACCAAAGTGCGGGCCGCTAAAAAGGTTTCCGCCGCGACGGTTCATCTGAAGTGGTGCCGCACGACGATCAAGTAAATCAAGATCAGAGCCGGGATCACCGCGGTGAGGGGCGACGCGAAGCTTCCCACGATCGAGAGGACCATCACGATGACCGCGAGCCACCAGGCCCAGCCGCGCAGGTGGAGGAGTCCGACGCCGACCCCGATCCAGATGAGGCCGAACACGAGCACGATCGCGCCGATCACACCCGCGGCTAAACCGAACGCGAGGGGTAGTCCGACCCCGACCAGAATCAGCGGGGCCACGATGAACAGGAGTCCCAGGCCCACGATCAGGACGCCGAGGAGGATCGTGAGTACTGCGAGGAGAGTGACGCCGATCGGCCGGGACGGAGGCGGGTAGGGGCCGGGCGGATAGTAGCCGGGAGGCACGGAGGCCACGGGTCGTTCTCCGAAAGGTCCGAACTAGCTACTGGATAACTAGTCTTCGACGAGAGTTTCAGAACGGAGAACTCGCGACCCATCGACGCGGCGCAGGGTTGGAAGAGGACGGAGGGCCGCCCCTCCGTCGTTCGTCGAATCTCAAACCATTCAAGGCGGAGGCATCGACGGAGGCATCATGGGCGGCGCCATGCCCGGGGCCATCGGTGCCGGGGCCTTCCAGGCGATCCCCAGGATCCCGCCGATGAGGCCCAAGATGAGCCCGATGAAGAACCCGCCAGTGGTGATGATGCTGAACAACGAGAAGAGCAGGACGACGACGCCCCACATGACGTGTTGCTGAGGCTTCATCCACAGCATGACGGCCCCAACCAAGACGAGGATCGCGAAGATGAGGCCCACCGCTCCGTACAAGTAGGCGAGGTTCGGGTCCCCTCCGCCGATGAGCATGAGCGAGCCGATCACGGACGCTAAGGCCATGACGACAATCGCACCTAGAAGGATGAAGATCCCTCCGATCAGAGACAACACAAACGCTGCCGTTGGTTTTTCAGCCATCGCAACCTCTCCCTACATTCTGCGAGTTGTATCAAAATACCATTATAAAAGTATTGTGGACGCGGTTCGCGGAGAAACACTATGGGGACCACACACTTTATCAGGGGTCACCCCTTGCACCCGCGGTGATTCCCCCATGGTGCAAGGTTATTGCGTGAAGTGCCGAGCCAAGCGGGAGATCAAGAACCCGGTCGCGGTCAAGCTAAAAAACGGCAAGCCCGCGATGAAAGGAAAGTGCCCCGTCTGCGGCACGACAATGATGCGAATCGGAGCTGCAAAGTAGGCCGGCACACCCGGTGCGCGCGCCACCGGATTCTGGGCGACGAGACTATTAATACGCCCAGACCGTAGGTCAAGTCGCGGTGCTACGGTGAAGGTCCCGGACATCAAAGTGACTCCGCCCGGCCCGAAGGCGAAGGAGATCATCGCGCGGGACCACAGCTACATTGCAACCACGACGAAGTCGGCCCCGATCGTCGTCAAGAGGGCCTCCGGCTCCATCGTCGAAGACGTCGACGGCAACGTCCTGATCGACTTCGCATCCGGAATTTCGGTCCTCAACGTCGGTCACGCGCACCCGAAGGTCGTCGAGGCGGTCTCCCGCCAGGCGTCGCAGTTCACCCATTTCGCGGGCACCGACTTCTACTACGAGATTCAGGCGACGCTCGCCGAGCGGCTGGGGAAGATCACCCCCGGCAAGCACCGCAAGAAGGTCTTCTTCGGCAATTCGGGGACGGAGGCGAACGAGGCTGCCATCAAAGTCGCCAAGAGTCACACGAAGCGGCAGATGTTCCTCGCGTTCCTCGGAGCGTTCCACGGGCGCACCCAAGGCGCTCTCTCGCTGACGGCGAGCAAGGCGAAGCAACGTGCCGGATTCTTCCCGACGATGCCTGGCGTCGTCCACGTGCCGTATGCGTACTGTTACCGCTGCCCGTACAAGCTCACCTATCCGTCGTGCGACCTGTACTGCGCGAACATCATCGAGGACGTCTACATGAAAACGGTCGCGCGAAGGCGGCTACATCGTCCCGCCACCGGGCTGGCTGGATCGGATCGCAAAGATCGCGAAAGACCACGGTCTCCTCCTGATCGACGACGAAGTCCAGTCGGGGCTTGGGCGGACCGGGAAGATGTGGGCGATCGAGCACTCGGAGGCGGTGCCGGACATCTTGACGATGGCCAAGTCGCTCGGGGGCGGCCTCCCGATCGGCGCGGCGGTGTATCCTGCCGAGATGGACTTCCGGGAGAGCGGGAAGCACTCGAACACGTTCGGCGGGAACCCGGTCGCATGCGCCGCGTCTCTGGCGACGTTGGACGTGATTGAGGATGAAGGGCTGGTGGCTCGGAGCGCGAAGGTGGGAGAGCACCTCGCGAGACGCCTCGACGAGATGACCGAACGGTATGAGTTCATCGGGGAACGCCGGGGGCTCGGGCTGATGCAAGCCACGGAGTTCGTGACAGACAAGCGCTCAAAGAAACCAGACCCGAAACGCCGCGATGCAATTGAGAAGGACGCGTACCAGCATGGCCTCATCTTGCTCCCGTGCGGCGATTCGGCGATGCGATACATCCCCGCGCTCAACATCCCGCGGGATGTGCTCGACGCAGGCCTAGACGTGCTCGAGGAATGCTTCAAGCGCGCCGGGAAGTGATCCGCCCGCACTGCAACCGAGTTCGTTGCCCGTTCCAACATTTCTCGTGCCCGGTGACATTCAAATAGTGACATGCATTTGCACCCGGCATGGCGGCGGGAGGAGGTGCGCCCCCGGCAGAAGCGATGCGGGGGGCGAAGGGTGTTTCGGTCGTTATTGTCGCGGTCGTGGCCATCGTCGTCTTCGGGGCGGGCATCGGAGTCGGGTGGCTCGTCTTTCCCCCGCGCCGACGAAAGTCTCGAAGCTGTTCCTCGGGACGAACACTCCATTTCCGCCGTTCGAATCCCGTAATGCGACGAGCGATCAACTCGAGGGATTCGACATTGAGATGATTCAGACAATTGTCCACCGAGGCTGGGGCTACACGGAGTGCAGCGATACGGTTACGAATCTCTGTTACGAGTGGAATGACTTCCGAGACTTCTCCGCCCTGCTGGCCGCGGTGAGCGTCGGGCGAATGGACATCGCCGTGGGCGCCATCACGATGAACGGGGACGTTGGCGCCGAACGCAACAAATCGATGGACTTCTCCAATTCGTACTATCTTTCGAACCAAGGGATCTTGAAGCGGGCCAATGACAACACGGCCTACTGTGCCGCCGCCGTGTGCACCGTTGCGGAGCTCAACACGACGACGCTAATCATCGGGGCTCAGGCCATCACGACGAGCGAGTTCTGGGTTGAGGACAACCTGAAGAACGTGGTGAGCGCCAAACACCTGGAGCTTCGTCCCACGGTCGAGGACGTGCTCCTGCTGCTCTCTCAGGGCGTCGTCAACATCGTCGTCATCGACCTTCCGGCAGCCCAAGGAATCGCCGCAGCGAATCCGACCGCCTACGCGGTCGGGGGCGAGATCTTGACGAACGAGCTGTACGCGTTCGCGGTCGCCAACGGGGATCCCCTCGGCCTTGTGCCGGTCATCAACGCCCAACTGGCCGCCATGAAGGCGGACGGCACGTACAACACGATCCTGAACAAGTGGTTCTGAGTCGGTATGTTTGCGGCTCAAGTCTGGGTCGCAAACCTTTTCCTCTTTTCTTCCGTATGAGGGATGTCCTCGATGGAAACGGCGGCTGCTTTTCCCCTCCGCGCACCCCCGAAGCTGGTCACCCGCCTCACAATCGTCCACTTAGTCGAGATGATCCTCGGTGGCATCTTGATGGTCTTCGTCGTCCTCCCATCCATCTTCCGGTTCTCGCTGGTGAGTGCCAGCTTTTGGCAGATCTACGGGCGATTCTACGTCACCGGACTCTTTGGAACTTTCTTCTACGTCGCCCTGACGCTCCCGCTGAGCGTGGTCCTTGGCTTTCTCATGGGGTGGGCGAGAGTCTCTCGAATCCGGGTATTTTCGTGGCCCGCATCGCTCTACGTGAATGTGTTCCGGGGGCTCCCACCCCTCATCCTCGTGATCTTCGCCTCTCTCTTCGGCACCAACCTGGTCCCCCAACCCATTATGGACCGTTTCCTCTCCGGTTTCCGGCGAGGGGATATCGCGGTGGGCCTCGCTGCGATCGCGATCGCGATGCACTCTTCCGCGTACCAGGCTGAAATCTTTCGGGCGGGCTTCCAGTCGGTGCCCAAGGGGCAACAGGAAGCCGCCCAGGCGCTAGGCCTACGGCCGTGGCAAGGGATGATGCACGTCATCCTCCCGCAGACGTTTCGTCTCAGCCTCCCGCCCCTTGGAAATGAGTTCGCGGTCCTCATCAAAGACACCTCGATCCTCGCGGCGATCTCGGGGACAGAACTAGTTGCGAAGAGCCGCGACCTGCTCGGGATACTCCCCGCCAGCGGGTTTCCGATTGTCTGGATCTTCGCCGTCTGGACCGTCGTCGCACTCACGTATTTCGTCCTCACATACTCCGTGACCCGGGGACTTCGGCTCCTCGAGCGAAAGTTCCACACGCCCGGCTTGGAGTCGATTTCTCTATGATCCGAGTCGAAGACATCCAAAAACATTTCGGCGCGCTGCATGTGCTTCGCGGCATCACATTCGATGTCCAGAAAGCGGAAGCAATCGTGATCATCGGTCCGAGCGGGTCCGGGAAGAGCACTCTGCTCCGATGCATCAATCTCCTTGTGGAACCCGATTCAGGGAAGGTGTTCATCGACGGCGTACATGTGAACCGCCACGGGATTCGACACGAGTGGGTGCGTCAGCAGGTAGGGATGGTGTTCCAGAGTTTCAATCTCTTTACTCACCTCACCGCGATCGAGAACGTGACCCTGGGGCTAACTCGCGTCAAAGGCATCCCCCACGATCAGGCAATCGAAAAGGCTCGAAAGCTGCTCGCTCGCGTGGGCCTCGCGGCCAAAGAGAACGCGTACCCCGCCGAGCTTTCGGGGGGGCAGCAGCAGCGGGTTGCGATTGCCCGGGCGCTCGCGATGGATCCGAAGGCGATGTTGTTTGACGAGCCGACGTCCGCACTGGATCCCGAGTACATCCGAGAGGTTCTCGACGTGATGGCGGCGCTCGCGCGCGAAGGCATGACCATGATTGTCGTCACGCACGAGATGGGGTTCGCGAGTAACGTCGCGAGCCGTATCCTGTTCATGGATGCGGGGAAGATCATCGAAGAGGGGACCGCCGAGGATATCTTCCAAAATCCGAAGGAGGATCGAACGCGGTCTTTCGTGAGCAAGATCCTGAGGTAGTCGCATGACAAACTGGCGAAAGTTTCTGAGGGACCGCTGGCGGTACTTCGACGCCGCGCTCGCCCTCGCCGTGATCATCGGATCCCTCGTTTACATCTACGACTTGCTGGTCGGAAGCCGCGGGCTGGATGTCGCGTATATCACTCGCAATTATCCGCTGTACTTGCACGCGGTCTTCACGAATGTGTACGCGACGACCATCGCGTTCGTCGTCGGGATGGCCCTCGGCTTCTCGGTGGGATGGCTTCGGACCGCCAGAACCGTGTCCGTCGCTAAGTTTGCGGCTTCCATGCGCGTCGAGAAGCGAGAGAGGCAGGAGGCCCCTTCGGGCAGCGAGGTCACACGCCGGTTGTTGGTCGTGCTCTCATTGTTGTGGTATGGGACCAAGTATGTCGTTCGACGAATCGGGGACGGATTTGTCGAAATCATTCGAGGGACGCCATTGTACGTCCAGATTTTGTTCGCCTCCTCGTTCTTCATCGTGTTTCTCCCGCAATACGCGAGCGAGGGGATTCTCATCGGCATCATCGCCCTTGCGATCAATACCGGAGGATATCAGGCCGAGATCTTCCGAGCCGGCCTTCAGACGGTTCACTCGGGCCAAGTCGAAGCCGCGAGGGCGATCGGTTTCTCCCGGTTGAAAGCGATGCGATATGTGATCCTGCCTCAGGCGCTCCGCCTGATCATTCCTCCGCTCACGAACGAGTACATCGGACTCTTCAAGGCGAGCACATTCCTATTCGTGCTCGGGGTACAAAGCGAAATCAGCTACATCGCGCAACACGAAGGCTTCGCGGGCGATGTGTTCGAGATTTTTGCGATCGTCACCGTGATCTTCCTCGCAATCACGGTCACGCTTTCATTCGTCGTCCAAGCACTCGAACGGCGGTTCCGAATCCCGGGGCTCGGGATCGAACAGGTCAAGCTGCCCCGAGGCGTCCGGATCGCGCGGGTCGGCGGCTGAGCGGCTTGCTGAGGTGACGCCTCGACCCAACCGGCGGTTCGTACCAACCCGGTTCCAGGGGCCGGCTAACATGTTCCGTGATCGCGGAGGAGGCGGGGAAGCGTTGGCCACACCGAGCGCAGCGAAAGCCGGCCTTCCTCCCCATCGACTTGGCGCGCTTCTGGCACTTGAAGCAGAGGGGGTTAGCGAGCTTGTGAGATTCTTCGGACAGGGACAGGACCTGCAGTTTCTCGATGTTGAGGGTCCTCGGCTGGTCCCGGATTGACCCGACGACACGCACGCGGTCGCCCGGCCGGAGCGCCCGAACGACGGTTCGGAATCCTTTCGAAGGTTCATACGCGGCCGCTTCGAGGTCGTTGAGTTCGACGACGACATGGCCACCGCGGATCGAGCGGGGCCGCCCGGACACCTCCCTCTCGACCTGAACCGTCGTTTTCGGTTCGACCGCCTGACCTGGGATCACATGATCGTCGGTCCCTTGGTTGGTCTCGAAGACCATCCAACCCGCGGCTGGCTCTCCCTTGATTGTCCGCATTGCGGACGGCAGGACGCCGGGATCGTCCCCACGGATCCCGAAGAGAATCGGACACGGGGAGTGTGGAGCAATGACAATCCGATTGCATTCATAATCGTAGTTGTTGAAGGTCGAGGTGAACGTCCGGTCCATGTATCTCACTGAACCCGACTCAAGGAGGCGAGGCGTCCTCCACCGAGATTCGTCGCGGTAACAGAGCACCTCGTATGTTCGGTCGTGGGGCCGCCAAGCAGCCGCAGCCAATGAACCGATGATTCCCCGACCGTTCTTGTACTCGCGGAGGACGCCCGGTGACCGGACGGCGGCCAGCGCCTCCTCCTTCGAGACAATTCGCCGCACGGCCTTCCAGTACAGGGTGGCCGCGGGTTGCTTGGAGAGGATGCAGAAGCCCGGGTTCGTTGTCGGTTCCCGAAATTCGGAGCGTCTCTCGACGAGGTTCGCGATCCGGGACTGAACGCGCTCAGGATCATCGACGCCCTCAGCCCGTGCGAAGGACCAAACGGGTTGACTTTCAAGTTCCCCAATCAGATTCCTCCGACCGGTTCCCCGGCCGAATCGGAGACAGATTGCCCCGTTGCCTCGCGTTTTCCACGGGACATTCGGATTGAGTCGGACGAGACGCGGAAACCCGATCAGGTCATAATCTTCCGTGAGCTCGCGAACGATCTCGGCGGCAAGGAACGTCGTGCACATGCCCTGCAAGCTGTCCGTGTCATCGACGCCGATCCAAAGGACCATGGCGACCTCCGAACGTCGGCCGAGGCTAAAATCCGCGCTTCCGCGAACATTCAAATAGCGTCGGTTCGTTCGATGCAGCGAATCGATGCCGATCAAGACGTTCGAATTCTCCAGTGTGGACGGCCGCCGCTTCGTGAAGCCGACGGACCGCTGGCTGAACCTGCGAGTGGACCACAACAGTACCGTCACCCTCATCTCCGAACTCGGGGACCGCCAGGCCTCCGTCGACTTCCGCTTCACGGCGAACTACCACGCCTCCGAGGCCGTCGTCGGCCTCATCCAGATCGAAGGGAACCTGCTCTGGGAAGGCGACGCGAGGGCGCTCGTGAAAAGCTGGTCCGCCGGGGGCCAGATGCCGCCCGAGGTCGCCCAGGAGATTCACACCGTGATCATGTCGAATTGCATCCCGGAGGCGGTCATCCTCGCGCGGGAACTCCGGCTCCCACCGCCGGTCCCGATCCCGCAGGTGAACGTCCCGCAGCAACCCGCCAAACCCGGGAAAGGTCGTTCCCCGGAGATCGCCTGATCACTTGATGTGGTCCAGCGAGAACGACCCGATCGACAAGCTCGATTTCGTGTAGGTGTACCGGATCCAGCCCCGGCTCTGCACGTCGCAGATGCCCTTAATGCACAGGAACGACTTCAGCTGCTCGACCTTGAACTCGATGCTTCCGTCCATGAGCGAACCGAGCATCTGGATCTCCTGCTCCTCGTGCATCCCTTTCTCGATCACGTAGAAGGCCACGGCCTTGTCCCGCTTCCGCCGCCCGACAAAGGGCTGGAGGAACTTGAATGTCGTCGTCGGGTCCAGATACGCGATGAGCGTCGACACGCTGCGGAAGGCAAGCCGGTACGTCGGGTACTTCTTCTTCCACTCCGCGGCCCGCGCGTCGACCGCCTTCAGGATGGCCTGATAGTCTGTCGGCTCGTCGATGTACGTCGTGTTCGGATCCGATGCCTCCGCACCCATCGACTTCGAATACGTGTCAATGTATTGGACCAACCCGAGCTTCTCGTACTCCTCGTATCCGGGAAGGGCGAAGGCCATCTCCTCCCGGACTTCGGTCGGCCCTTTGTCCGTGAGGATCCACAACACCGGCACCCCTTTCTTGAGGCCCTCGGCCATGAACAAGCTCACGAGCACCTCCTTGCCGACGTAGGCGGGGCCGTACACGGAGGCGTTCGTCCCGAACGGGATGCCGCCGAACAGCAGGTCGTCGAGCCGCGGGATGCCCATCTTGACCTTCTGCTGCTTCACCTCGACCTGGAGGTCTTTGTCTCGGGCCTCGATGTCCTCCGAAATGAGGCCTTGCTCCCGCAACCGGAGTTCTTCCATCTTCTGCTGGAGGTACCGCTCCTTCGTGCGGACCTCCTCTTCCTTCGTGGTGATCGTGCTCTTCAGTTCCTCGAGGCGCGACTTGAGGTCCAGCTCCTCGACAGAGCCGCCCTGCGCCTTCGCCTCCTCGACTTTGCGGTGCTCCGCCTGGAGGACTTTCTCGCGATACATGAGGTCTTCCTCGCGCCGTAGCAATTCTTCCTCCTTGTAGGTGAGCGGTTCCTTCACTTTCTTGATTTCGTCCTCCTTGACCTGCAAGTCCGCCTGCAGACGTTGCAGCTCTTGTTCCCGCATCAGGACCATCTTCTCCTTGTGCAGGACCTCTTGCTCTTTCCTCGAAAACGCGGCCTGCACTTCTGACTTCGGCTTGCCTTCGAAGGCCTTCGCCTCCGCCCGGACTTTGTCCTCGATCTTGTATTTGCCGACTTCCTGCTCGAGCCCGATGATCCGTTTCTTGAACTCCTCTTCCTTCGCCAGATAGTCTTCCGCCATCTCGCGGAGCTCCTCTTCGAACCGGCGTTTCAGCTCTTCACTGGGAGCTCCGCCCTCGCCGGCCGGCATGGATGCGAGGCGCTCCTCTTTCGCCTTGAACGTCGCCTCGCGCTCCACGAGGTCCAGCTCCCGCTTCTTCACCTCGCGCTGGTCCGGCTTCATCTTCCCGAGGCCGGACTCGAGTTGTTTGCGCAGCTGCTCGTTCACGGACCGTTGCTCGCCGACGTCGGCCTCGAGGGTTTGACGGGCCTTCGTCTCCTGATCGAGGCGCTTCTTGAGCTCCGGCGAGCCGCCCGCCTTGAGCTGCTGCGTCTTGACATACTTGATGACGGCGATCGAGCCTTTCTTGATGTGTTCGATGTCCTGCTCCAATTCCCGTCGCTTCGCGATCTCCGTCTGCAGCTGTTTCGAGAGGTTCGCGGTCTCCTCGATGTATTTGACCGGATCGAACTTTCCTTGCCGGAAGTTCACAAGTTCGCGGTTCAGCGTAGAGCGCATCGCCTCGAGTTCGGCATGCAGGCCGTCGACCTCGAGGGCCTTCGTCCTCAGCTCGCGCACTTTGTCATCGGAGACCCGTTCGGCCGGAGTCCGGGACGCCTTCGCGCCGCCGCTGGTGGTCGGAACGCCGATCCAGTCCTGGAACGCCGTATCTTCGCCGGCCAACCACTTCCGGAGCGCGTCATCCTTCGAATCGCCCCCCGAGACGGAGGCACCGATCCACGCATTCAATCCACCGTCCGAATCGCCCTTGAGCCAGGTGGTGGAGCCTTTGTCGTCCGCCTTCGGCGGATCGGATTGTTTCGTGCCGCAGACCACGCACTCGCCGTGCGGATTGACTTCGCCTCCGCACACGCGGCAGACCTGCGAGACGGCGCCCTCCGCAGGCTTCACCGCCATCGGGCCTGTGCCTCCCTGAGCATCACTAGCACGACCGACCCGGAAGAACCGGTTGGGACTCGCTACGAGACAAGAGGGTATTTAATCGTAGCCACCTCAATATCATCGAACAATCTAGCCGGGCTCCAGGGACGCAACGGCCTCCGGGAGCGCGCGGGCCGGAATAGGATTTACGAAGGCGTCGGACGGTACGACACTTCAGCCTCGCCAGGGAGCGTCCGGTTCTGGCCCCGGTTCAGGAGCGACACCCATATGCCGAGTCGAGATGATGCGGGACCGGCATGCGCGAAGCGCTCTCCGTCAGCGATTTACGCGAGCCAGTGAAGGCATTCAAAATCCTCGTCGTCGTCAGCGCTGCCCTACTCAGCCTTGCAGCGGTCGAGTTGCTTTGGACTTGGTCGTCGAGGCCGGACTTGGCCAAGAGGGACATAGTGATCATCAATGCGCTCTTCGGTGTTGGCCCTGCGACGAACGTGCTGTTGTTTCGCCGTTTCAAGCGGCGACTCGACTCCTTGGCCGGCGTTGAATAATCAGTATCGAAGGTGTCGGCCCAGTGAAGGCGGACGTGTGCCAGGCCGGTTCGGCCCCGGAATAGTATTTATACGGCCGGACGAATCTGATGGTCTCGACGGAGTCCGGAGGGCGGGCGGGCCTTGGGGACGGAGAGCGAGAAGCGGATTATCATGCGGATCGACCCGAACGACGAGTCGATCACCCTCAAGGACATCATGCAACGAATCCAGGAAATCCAGCGGCAACATCCGGACCTCGATGTGTTCTTCGACGGCGATGAGTACGCGGTTTGCTCGAGGCCGAAAGAGAAGGCTCGGGCGATCGCCGAGGCC
>VBLV01000252.1 GCA_005879045.1 Methanobacteriota archaeon
TGGCCTTGCCGATTTGCTCAGTGACCCAAACCGTTTCCACAGGCGACAATCAACCTTTTGACTGCTCTGCCAGCGCGGTCAGTCTTGCTGCGAACCAACGGATACGTCTTACCGTCGATTACGCGTTGGGTTCCAACCTGACCATACAGTATAATGGCGGGCCTCCGTCCTCGGATAGTTCGCTGACCGTACCAATCCCAGAATTCTCTGACATAGGCGGACCAGCACTGGCAGGCGGGATGCTGGTTCTTCTGATCTCCTCCCGGCGGAGACGGCAGCGAAGGAGAGGTTAAACGCAGCGCCCGAAAGGGCGCAGGGGGCTCTCGTTCGGCCCGCGCCATAAAGGTACTTGTGGAAGCATCACGTTCGTTGCCTCGTGGAGTTGGGGGTCGTCGGGAAACCGAACGTAGGCAAGTCGACATTCTTCGCCGCGGCGACGCTCGCGCCGGTCCAAATCGCAAATTATCCCTTCACAACCATCGAGGCGAACCGAGGGGTGGCCTTCGTTCGAAAAACTTGTCCTCACAACGAGATCGGCCGTCCTTGCAAGCCGAACAACGCCCCCTGTGAGGGAGGCACTCGCCTCATCCCCGTCGAGCTGCTCGATGTCGCAGGTCTGGTCCCAAAGGCGCATGAGGGCCGTGGCTTAGGCAATAAATTCCTCGACGATCTCCGTCAGGCCAGCGCGCTCGTCCACGTGGTCGACGCGACCGGAGGGACGGACTTCGAAGGCAATCCGGTGCCTCCTGGAACGCACGACCCCCTTGCGGACGTCCAATTCCTCGAGGACGAGCTCGCGCATTGGATCGCCGGAATTCTTGCGCGCAACTGGGAGAAGGAAGCCCGCCGCGCCGATCTGGAGGAAGCGCCGCCGGAGAAGATCATTACCGCCCGGCTCACGGGCCTTGGGTTGACGGAAATGCAAGTTCACTCCGCGCTACGCGACACCCCGCTCGATCCGAAGATGGCCCGGTGGACATCGGACGATTTGTTCCGTCTCGCTCGGACCTCGCAACATCGCGGCAAGCCGATGCTCCTCGCAGCGAACAAGGCGGATATGGTCTCCCGCGAAGCGCTCGAGAATCTCTCGAAGGCGGCGGGCTATCCGGTGGTCCCGACATCCGCCGAGTACGAGCTCGCCCTTCGCCGCGCGGCGTCCGCCGGGCTGGTCACGTACCAGCCGGGTGGCTCCTCGTTCGAGATCCTGCATCCGGAAAAACTGACGGCCGCCCAGGAAAAGGGTCTGGAGAAAATTCGCGCTTTCTTGCGAGAGCGCGGGTCGACCGGGGTGCAGCAGTGCATCGAGGAGGCCGTCTACAAGCTGCTCGACTTGATCGTCGTGTACCCCGTGGAGGACGAGCACCACTGGACCGACAAGAGCGGGAACGTCCCCGCGCGGATCCACCGCGGTGGACGTAGCCTTTAAAGTCCACACCGACTTGGGTAACCACTTCATCCGCGCCATCAACGCCCGGACGAAAATGGTGGTCGGCCGGGACCACCCGGTCCAAGATGGCGACGTCCTCAAGATCGTGGCGAAGGTGTGAGATGGCGAGCTATGATGTGCGCATCATCACCGCCTCGTACCGACGGGAACCGCGGAACGCCCCCGAGCCAGCGCAGCTGCCGGTCATCCAGATTTTCGGTCGCACCCGGGAAGGGCGGAGCATCACGATCGAATACTCGGGGTTCCAGCCGTACTTCTTCGTCGTCGAGCCTCCGCAATCTCTCCGCGGAGCGTTCGGGAGGGATTCGCAGGTCGTCAAGCTCGAGGACGTGACCCTGCAAGTCGAAGGCAGGCCGACCCCGTGCGCCCGGGTCGTCCTCCGTCAACCTTGGAAAACGCCGGAATACCGCGAGAAGGCCCGCAGGTACGGATCCACTCCGTTGGAGGCCGACATCCCGTTCCAGCATCGGTTCATCTACGACATGGATCTCGGTGCCGCGGTCCGTGTCCACGGGAAGGAAGCCGACCCGGCGGGGAGGTACACGACCGATCTCTTCCTGATTGCCGATCGGTTCGAGGCGTGCGATCCCTTCCGACCGGCTTTGCGCGTGCTGAGCTTCGACATCGAGAACAGCATCCAGGACGGGCACATCTTCTGCATCGGCATCGCGTACCGCGAAGCCGGCGAGATCAAGACCCGCGTCCTCCAGGGCAACGAGCGGGAAATCGTGGAAGGATTCATCAAGCTCGTCCACGAGCTCGACCCGGACATCATCTCCGGATACAACATCGATGGCTACGACCTGCCCGTGCTGATCGATCGCGCCGCGAAGAACGGGATTCCGAGGCTCCAGCTCGCGCGCGACTTCTCGGACTTCTTCCACCTCGGCGAGCGGTTCTGGCGCGTCGACGGCCGCATCCTCACGGACGTCTGGTGGGCCGTGCGGGCGGAGCGCCTGAGCCTGCACATGAAGCAGGAGACGCTCGACTACGTGGGACGCCAGCTCCTGGGTGAGGGCAAACACGAGCTCTCGCGGCGACATATCGACGAGGAATGGGCGAAAGACCGCGAGAAGGTCATCCGATATTGCCTGAATGACGCCGACCTCTCGCTCCGAATCCTCGAGAAGATCGGCCGCATCGAGAAAACCCTGGATCTGGCGGCCGTGAGCAAGCTCCCGCTCGAGGACGTGCTCCACGGGCGTACGTCGAACCTGATCGATTCGATCCTGATCCGCGCCGCAGACCGCGCCCACGTTGCGGTCCCGATGATGAAGATGCGCGGCGGCCGCGTCGAGCAGATCGAAGGCGGCTACGTCCACAGCCTCCAGCCTGGGTTGTACGAATGGGTCATCTCGCTCGACTTCCGTGCGATGTATCCTTCGCTGATCATTGAGAACAACATCTGCTTCACGACCGTCTCGCCGCAGGGGACGATCGAGAGCCCGACGGGGGCGAAGTTCCTCTCCGCCGACGTGAAGAAAGGCCTCCTCCCGGTGATCCTCGCGAGCCTGATGAAGGACCGCCAAGACGTGCGGACGAAAATGCGCGAGGCGACGGACCCCGAGATGCGGGAGTTCTACGACGGCCTCCAGGCGGCGATCAAAGTCCTGATGAACGCGTTCTACGGCGTCCTCGCGTCGTCGTTCTACCGGTTCAACGACCCGAAGGTCGGCGCCTCGATCACCGCGTTCGCAAGGGAACGGATCAAGGGGATCATCGCCGAACTCGAGGCCGATGGCGTGAAGGTGGTGTACGCGGACACGGACTCCGTGTTCTTCCAGTCGCCGACGGCCGGGCTGGAACCCTCGCTCGAGTTTGCACGGAAGACCGCGGAGCGATTCTCGCGCGGCCGAATCAGCATGGAGGTGGACAAGGTCTACCGGAGCCTGTTTAGCCACGGACGCAAGAAGCGGTACGCCGGGAAGGTCGCGTGGCCTACGGAAGGCGAGATTGTCGTTCGCGGTTACGAGATCCGTCGCACGGACGCGTTCGACCTCCAGAGCGAGGCCCAGCTGCTTGTGTTCGACAAGATCCTCGACAACGACCCGGACGGGGCCATCGACCTCGCCAAGCGAATCGTCGCAGAGGTCCGCGACGGGAACCCGCCGCTCGCGAACCCGGAC
>VBLV01000253.1 GCA_005879045.1 Methanobacteriota archaeon
TCGTAGCTCGCCGCCATGACGACGCCGCGCCCCCGGCCTCCCTTCGGATCCGCGCCGACGATGACGGTCTTCCCGACGAGGTCCGGATTCTCGCGACGCTCCACACTCACATAGAAGGCGTCCATGTCCACGTGGAAGATGACGCGGGTCACGGACCAAGAAAGGCGTGGTCCTTGATTAGTCTGGTTCCCCCGGGAACGAAGGATTGTCCCTCGCCCACTTCGACCTGATCCGGAGGGGAAGCCTTCAACACGCGGTTTCGGTTATCTCTCCCGATGAATATGGAGCCGACGAGCCAGACGCCCACTCCTTGTCCGTACTGCCGCGGACCGCTTGAATCGGGCTTTCTCGGTGTGGCCCACTACCAGTTGTTCGGGACCGCGAAGTGGTTTGGTCCGGATGCTTCCCCCGCCGCCGTGGGCCTTCCTCTGAGCATCGGAGGAGGCGAGGAGGTGGCAAGCGGTGCGGGTTCCGTCAGCATCTCCGGGTTTCGCTGCGCCCACTGTCGGATGCTCCTGCTTCGATATTGAGTCGCGGGAAAACTTGTCACTGGACGCAGAATTCGTTGCCCTCGGGGTCCTGCATAACGACCCAGTACTCCCCCGGTTCCGCTTTGGAGCGCGGCGGCTCGTCCCATGCTCGTTGCTTCGTCGCGCCGATTTTGAGGAGCCGCTCGACCTCCGAGTCGACCTGGGCCTTCCGAGTCTCGAAAGGGACGGTCGTCCCGTTGCTCGCATTGAGGTCCAGGTGGAGGCGGTTCTTCCCCGGCTTCGGGGTGTCCATCCGTTGGAAGTAGATCCGCGGTCCCCGTCCCTCCGGGTCGACGATCGCGCTCGCGGAGTTCCACTCCTCCTCGGGCACCTTCCACGCGCGGAGGGCCGCCTCCCAGGAAGCGAATCCCGCGGGCGGGTCCTGCAGCTTGTAGTGGAGCGCCTCCGCCCAGAACCGCGCGAGGCGATCCGGGTCCGCGCAGTCGAATACGACCTGGGTCTTGGTTGCCATGACCGTTTCCCCGTTCGTCCGCATCGGCCGATGGCGTATCTACGTGACGGCGGGAGGTCGGCGAATCGAGCTGGGGACTAGCTCAGCCGAAGTCCGCCAGGCCCTTCTGGCCTCCCGTACCGGCCTTCGCGGTGGGGAACTGGTATTCCATCATCCCGGCGAGACGTCGAAACTCGTTCACGCTCCCCGGCCCGAAGCCCGCGTAGTGGTTGTTGAAGAATACCAGGGCGCCCTTGACCGAATCGGACGACTCCTCGAGTTCCTTGTACCACGTGCGCATCTCCGCGGACTTGTCTTTCTGGACCTCCTTGAATTCCGTGATTTCGCGGTCCCCGACCATCCGAAGGTAGACTTCGTCCGAAGTCACATCGGTCGGCGTTCGCAGGTATTGGTTTTCCGACCACACCATCGTGACGTTCCGGTCGCGGAGGAGCTTGTAGACGTCGTCACGGAACCACGACTTGTGTCGGAATTCGATGGCGTGCGGGTACTTGTCGACCTCGAGCGCGCGAAGGAACTCCTGCATGACGATCCAATGGGAGTCGAACTTGATGGATGGCGGAAGCTGCGCGACGAGCGGGCCGCACTTTTCGCGCAGTTCCTTGGCGGATGCGTAGAACCAACCTAGGTTTTCCGCGACGCCTTTCAACTTCTTCTCGTGGGTGATCCGCTTCGGCATCTTCATCGCGAACAGAAATCCCGGAGGCGTGGACTTGTACCATCCCTTCGTCATCGCGGGCCCTGGGTTGCGATAGAACGAGGAGTCGACCTCGACACAGTCAAAGACACCCGAGTAGAGCTTCAGGTAATCGGACTTCGGCGTGTCCGGCGGATAGAACCCGCCGAGCCAGTCGTCGTATCCCCAGCCGCTGCA
>VBLV01000254.1 GCA_005879045.1 Methanobacteriota archaeon
CGCCTTCGTCGAGTTCTTGCTCCCGTTCTCCCTGGGATACAGCCTGGCCGCGGCCCTGGGCATGACGTTTGCGCAGTCCCTGTTCCTCGGCACCGCGATGGCGGTCACGGCGCTTCCGGTGAGCGTCCGGATCCTCCTCGACTTGAACCTCTTGAACTCGCGCCTGGGACGGGCAATCGTTTCCGTCGCCCTGGTGAACGATCTCGTTGCCTTCGCGATGTTGGGCCTCGTCGTTCAGTTCACGTCCCTCGGCGCATCGACGCCGGAGGGGGTCACGATCGGTCTCGTCGCGCTGAACAATGTCCTGTTCATCGGACTCGTATTCTGCGTGGCGACGGTCCTCAAACTGACGACTCGGCTGGGGCGGAACTCCGAATCGTACATGCAGACGTTTGTCTCGAAACTCCGAGGGCAGGAGGCTTCGTTCGCTTTGTGCATCTCGACCGCCCTGGGGCTAGGCGCGGCGGCCGAACTCCTGGGGATCCATTTCGCCGTGGGAGCCTTCTACGGCGGGCTCTTGATGACGCCGCAGCTCTTGGGACGAGTCCAATTCAATCGGGTCCGCAACGCCGTATCCTCCGTGACGTTCGGGCTGTTCGCGCCCGTGTTCTTCGCGTATGTCGGATTGAAGTTCTCCGTCACGTTCACGGCATGGCCTTTGATCCTCGGGATCACCGCGATCGCGTTCATCGGAAAGTTGATCGGGGGACTCATGGGCGGCTTCGTCGCCGGATTCCGGGGCGCACCGCTCCTCGCCCTTGGGGTCGGCTTGAACGCGCGAGGAATGATGGAACTCCTGCTCGCGCAGGTCGGCCTTGCGACGGGGATCATTGACACGAATCTCTATTCCGCGCTCGTCATCATGACGCTTACAACGACCTTGTGCACCCCGCCAATCCTGAAGCACCTGCTCCGCCGGTTCACCGTCGCCGACATACTCCCCCTGGTGCCCGGTCCCGTCGCGGTCGGCGGGAACGAACCCACGACCCGAATTCCCAGCGATGAGACCGCGCGATAGTGCTCGGGAGTGTTCATAACGTTGATTAACCGCATCAGTTTTTGACCCGCCCACCCAAGGCAATCGGCCTCGAACCGGAACTAGACGGACCGAGAGCCGGAGGATAGGAAGATGAATCGACCTGCCGTGATCGGTCTCGGGCTGACGGTGGCGGGGATCCTCCTGGTCGTCGGCTTCTGGCCCCTGTTCTCGGTCAGCGGTGCGGACCTCCTCGCATCAAGGAGCGGGAACCAGTACCTCGGTTACACGCAAGGTTCTCAAATCACCGTCCATGAGAAGGTCCTCGACGTCTCTTTCACGAATTTCTTCGGAAACCCGACCACGACGCTGGAGATCGAAGATGGAAATTCGAACGACGCCACCGTGATCTACGTTCGGGGAGATGCGCGCGGCGTCGTCTCGCCGGGCGACGTCATCTTCGCCTCGGCGACGCTTCAACTCATTACGGGCTTCTACTACTGGGAGGTCGCCTCGCCCGGGAACATCCACTTGTCCTGGCCGATCGATGCCCTGTTCTACGGAATCGCGACGGCCGGAGTCGTGGTCCTCGGAGTCGCCGCGTTCCGGAAGCCGTGACGAGACCGGAAGGCTGAAATCGACTTGCAGGCATCGGCAGCCCGATGTCCGAGCTGGGTGACGCCGGGGCGCGCCGGATCGAATGGGCTCGGGACCACATGCCTGTCCTCGCCGCCATCCGGGACGAGCTCAAACAGAAGAAAACGATCCGAGGGCTCCGGATCGGAATGGCCCTCCACGTCGAGGCGAAGACCGGGGTCCTCGCGTTGTCGTTGCGCGAGGCGGGCGCAACGATCCGCCTCGCCTCGTGTAATCCCTTGTCTACGGACGATAGCGTGGCGACGGCGCTCGCGGAGACCTACGGCCTCGAGGTGTACGCAAAGAAGTGGCAGACCAACGAGGAGTACTACGCGAACCTCCACAAGGTCCTCGACCTGAAGCCGGACCTCGTCATCGACGACGGCGCCGACCTGGTCGGCCTCCTGCACACGAAACGACAGGAAGTCCTAACCGGGGTGCGGGGAGCCAACGAGGAGACGACGACGGGCATC
>VBLV01000255.1:0-584 GCA_005879045.1 Methanobacteriota archaeon
GCGGGCTACGGATGGACAGGGCGCGGGATCGCGATGAGGGCCCGTGGAATGGGCGCCCGGGTCGTCGTCACCGAGGTCGATTCGGTGAAAGCAATCGAAGCTTCGATGGACGGATTCGAAGTTCTCCCCATGCGCAGCGCCGTTCGAGAGGCGGATTTCATCGTCTCCGCGACGGGTTGCAAGGACATCGTGACGGCCGCGCATTTCCCGGCGATGAAGGACGGCGTCGTCCTCGCAAACGCGGGCCATTTCGACAACGAAATCTCGAAAGCCGATCTAGCGAAAGCCGCGAAGAGCAAGCGGCGAGTCCGCGAGTTCGTCGACGAATACACGCTCCCGGGAGGCAAGCGGGCCAACCTCGTCGCCGAAGGCCGCCTCGTGAACATCACAGCGGGCCAAGGCCATCCGGTCGAAATCATGGACATGAGCTTCGCAATCCAAGCGGTATCCGCCGGCTATCTCGCGCAGAACGCCTCCCGGCTACAACCTCGGGTTTATCCCGTCCCCCCGGCACTCGACTTGAAAGTCGCGCGGTTGAAGCTCCGGAGCATGGGGATCCGAATCGACCATTTGACGAAAGCACA
>VBLV01000255.1:787-2298 GCA_005879045.1 Methanobacteriota archaeon
ATTCGTCGACCGTATTGCGGTAATCGACGAGACGTTCCGCGAGTTCGTCGAATTCTGTCAGGCGCAGGGACTGGTCCTCGAAATCGTCAGCGAAGGTCTCGATTTCTATGTGGAGTATCTGCTCCAGAAATGGGACCTCCAAGTCCCTGTCCGAACGAACCACACGATTTTCGAAGAGGGCCGAGTGCGCATGGACTACCCATGGGCGGACGCAACGTGCAAGCTGTGCGGCACATGCAAGCTGTTACGCCTTTTTGAGCTTCGGACCGCGGGCTACCGAACCGCGTATGTTGGAAATGGACACTCCGATCTTTGCCCCGCAATCGAGGCGGATCTCGTCTTCGCGAAATCCAATCTCGCAGACCTGTGCCGCACGGAAGAAATCGATTTCATTCCGTTCGATCGTTTCTCCGATGTTCAGAGAGGATTGGGTGCGTGGGCATGAGGAACTTTCTCGGCGCATTCGGGCACGTCGCCATGGACTACATCGTGTCCCTCCGCCGGCTGCCAACGCCAAACACGTCCATCGAGATTCTCGACCGGGAGCGCTACTTCGGCGGGACCGCCGGGAACCTCGCGCGGGCGGCCGCACGCCTTGGGGTGAAGGTCTCGCTGGCGTCGTTCGTCGGGGCCGATTTCCCCCCGGACTATCGAGGCGCTTTGAGTAAAGATGGCGTCGATATGACGGATCTCCGCACTGTTCGCAACGCGAACACGCCGACGGCATGGGTGTTCTCAGACCCGAAGGGGAATCAGATGGCCGTCGTCGACCAGGGGCCGATGAAGGATGCTGCGCGCCTCCCTCTCCTGCGGCACAGCGTGCAAGACGTCGACTTGGTTCACATCGGGACGGGACGGCCTGAGTACTACCTGCGGGTCGCGAGACTTGCGTCCTCTCTCGGAAAGACGATCGCATTCGATCCGTCGCAAGAAATCCACTACGTGTACACGCCTCGGCTCTTCCGCGAATTGCTCCGTCGGTCGACCTACTTCTTTGGGAATGAGGCGGAGATCGTCCGCGCAAGACGGTTGGCGCGGGTCACGTCCACCGAAGGGCTCCTGGAGGCAGCGGCAGTCGTCGTGGCCACGCTCGGATCGCGAGGAAGTGTCGTCTACTCACGCGATGGTCGAATTCGGATCCCGAGGGTTCGCCCCCGCAACGTGGTCGACGTGACGGGTGCGGGGGACGCGTATCGGGCGGGATTCTACGCGGGCTTGTCTCGTGGGTTCGACCCGCGTCGATGTGGGATCCTCGGGTCCGCGGTCGCGAGTTTCGTCGTCGAAAGGAAAGGGACGCAGTCGAACCTCCCGACCTGGTCACAGGTCCTCGCCCGCGCCCGGCGACACGCGACGTTCTGAGCCTCGGGACGTCACTTTGTCGCCTGGCAAAAGCGTCCGGCGATGACGAAGCGACCGCGACCGATCTCGCGGGGCGACCGCTTGAAATACAAGTTGCGATAGGGTTATATTGCGACAGTAGTTTCTCGGCGCGGTGACCTAGGGATGGCCAT
>VBLV01000256.1 GCA_005879045.1 Methanobacteriota archaeon
GTGGATCGTGACGGACCACAAGAAATCCCCGATGGAGGTCGAGCCGTACCTCTCCGGCGCGAAGTTCGAGAAAATGCCGGACTGGGAGTATTATGCGCGGCGCGTCGCGCAGACCCTCGCCTACGTGACCGAAGTCTACGGATGGGACGAGAAAGCCCTCCTGACGGGGAGGCGGTCGCAGCAGAAATCCCTGTCCAGCGACGACTTCAGCGAGGCCCTGCCGGCGGAATCGACTCGCCGGACCGACAAGAAGCTCACGCTCGAGGATTTCTTCTGAGGGAACGATGGCAGCGACCGATGCGTTGTGCCGGTACTGCGGATGGGAAGGACCCGATCCGGTTCGCGACGCGCACGGCAGTTTGTTCTGCCCCCGATGCGGTCGGCCGGCAGACTACAAGCTCGTGGTCGAGGAGCTGAAGCGGCAAGGCCTTTGGCGGGCGTGAGGGATGGCCTCGCGATCGCCCCGCGTCGTCGCCGTCGGCGACGGGATCGTCGACCTCGTCACGCCCCCGATGGCGGATTTCGCTCCGGGAGACGTCCAGGCCGAGGTCCCGCGTTTCGATCCGCTCCCCGGGGGGAACGCGACGAACTTTGCCCTCCAGATGTCGAGCTTGGGTGCCTCGACCACCTTCATCGGCGCGGTGGGGTCGGATTCGAACGCGAAACTCTTGCGCGATCAGTATCGGCAGTACGGCGTCCGCGCACGCCTGTGCGTCGATCCAAGCCGACCGACGGGAAGCACGATGGCCCTGACGTGGTCCACCGGGAGGCGGGCGCTCGTCACCGACCCGGGGGCGAACGCACGATTGAGGCTTCGTGACGTTCCGGTTCACGTGATTCGAGGGGCGCATCACGTCCATCGGTCTGGTTTCTGGTGGACGAGCGGGCTCGTGGGGAAACCGACCGCGACGCTTCTCGCTCGCGCCCGACGACTCGGTGCCACGACCTCGTTGGATGTGTCGACGGATCCTCAGGGGTGGCCGGCGAAGCGGATCGAGGCGGTCCGGATCTGCCTTCCTCATGTCGACGTCTTTTTCGGGAACGAGACGGAGGTCGCGGCGGTCGCGGGAGAACAATCCCCGATTCCTGCGGGAAAACGCCTTAGAGCGCTCGGCGCAGCAACGGTTGTGATCCACCAAGGCGACCGAGGGGCCACTGCCATCACGTCATCGGGCGTCGTCGCGAGTCCCGCGTTCGATGTTGCGATCGACAACCCAACCGGCTGCGGAGACGTCTTCAACGCCGCCTACGCGTACGCGAAACTCACGGAGCCTTCCGTCAAAGAATGGCTTCGGTTCGCGAACGCGGCCGCGGCGCTCCACTTGCAGAATCGTCGGAGGCCGTATCCAACGCTGCCAGAGATCCGTCGGTTCCTCCGGAGATTCGCCGCCCCCTAGGCAGATTTTCACTTTTACACATCTCCCCCTCCGGTCGCCGTTCATATGCCATCGCGGCATAGAATGCGATGATGGCGCCGACCTCTTCGCATCCTCCGTCGCCTGTCCCCGCCGAGGCGTGGGCGATGCTCGGGCGCACAGACCTGGAAGCCTCCACGACGTGGGACTTCCCCTCCCAGTCCGCGGGCCATCCGGAGGCGGGCGACGCGTCGTTCAACGGAGTCACCCCGGCCGGTTGCGCCGCGAACCTCGTCCGCCGATACACGGGTCCCGGCGAACTCGTCGTGGATCCGATGGCCGGGTCCGGGACGATCGGGGATGTGGCCCGGGCCTTGGGTCGGCGCGTTGTCTCGTTCGACCTCGCACCCCGTCGGTCCGACATCTTCCGTGCCGACGCCCGATCGTGGCCCCTCTCGGCGCAGACCGCCGCTCTTGCGGTGATCGATTCTCCATACTCCGACAACGTCGTCTATAGCCCCGACTCCCGATGTCTCGGTCGGATCTCATGCCGCGACGCGCGTTTCTATGAGGAGATGGAGAAGGTCGCGTCCGAGGCCTATCGGGTGTTGCGTTTCGGCGGCATTCTCGCTTGGATTATCGCCGATGAGTACCGTGCAGGCGTCTCCACGCCGGTCGGTTTCCGGCTCCTCGGCTTTCTCGAAAAGCGATTCGAGCCGATCGACACGATTGTGCTCGTCCGCCACCATGATCGGTCTGCGTCGCCGATGTGGGAGCACCGGGCCCGGCGTTTCAACTTCTTCCTCCGCGGATTCAAGTTCCTCCTTCTGCTCCGGAAGCCCGAATGGACGGGTCGGACCTCACGGGAGATCGTTGCTGCCTTGCGCGAGCGAGTTGGGATTGCGGCACACCGTCGACAAGATCGGATCGTCGAACGGGCAGGCCGCCACTGGATCGCATGGCGAAGCCGGCAGGCGGATCGCGTCTTCGCGGAGATCCGTCCCCTCCGGGGTCGGGTTCAAGTCTTCATCTTGCCGAGGCCTCGAGATCTGATGGATTCCGCGGGACTCGCGCGACGCGCGCCTCGGAGTCAAGGCTGGGGATGGTTCCGATCCCGCTTCGAGCTCACGTCGATGGCGCAGGTGGAGCCCGCCGCACGACTGATTGTCCAGTCGTACGAGCACGGCGTCCGGAAGCGGAACGGCGGTCGCGCACGGTCTCCGGCGCGAAACAAGCAATCTCTTTAATAGTGCCCGGCCTTTGGCGCGGCGCTTTCGACGACCCTGGTCGGGAGATGTACTGCGCGCGAATCCGTAAATCCAGGGGGTTGGGCCATGGCCGACGAAACCCAAAAGGCTCCGGAACCGGAGCTGAGCATTGCCCCGGAAGGGGAAGCGAAGCCGCCCGCTCGTCCGCGGAACCTGTACGCGTTCGTCAAACAGGCCTGGAAGAATCCTCGGAGCGGTGTCGTCAAGGAGACTCATTTTCAGCGGATGGTCGAGTGGCGCCGGGGTAACGCCTTCGTCCGCGTGGAGCGGCCGACGCGAATCGATCGCGCCCGCGAATTGGGATATCGCGCAAAGCAAGGGTATGTCGTTGTCCGGGCGCGGGTCCGGCGCGGAGGCCGGCGCAGGCCACGCCCGATGGGTGGGCGCCACCCGAAACGCCGCGGGCTCGTGAAGATCACGATGGCGAAGTCAATCCAACGGATCGCGGAGGAACGGGCCGCGAAGCACTATCCGAACTTGGAGGTTCTCAACTCGTATTGGGTCGGTGAAGACGGGATGCACAAGTACTTCGAGGTGATCCTCGTCGACCCGAACCATCCCGCGATCCGGAACGATCCCAAGATCAATTGGATCTGCAATCCCGCGAATCGCGGCCGCGTGTTCCGCGGCCTGACGTCCGCCGGCAAGAAGGGCCGCGGCCTCTTGTACAAGGGCAAAGGGGCCGAGAAGATCCGGCCGAGCA
>VBLV01000257.1:0-556 GCA_005879045.1 Methanobacteriota archaeon
CCCCTCGCAGGTTCAAATCCTGCCCTGGGCGCTGCTCTTCATGAACATAGCCGAATTCTTGCCACGTCAAATCGTCTTCGCGTCCGTGGTGCGTGTCCCATCAATGCCGGCTCCCTCGCGCCTCTTCTGCTGGACGCGATATGGCGCGAACCTACCTAGGCCAGGGATTCGTCCTCCCTCAGCTAACAGCCATCTTCCATCCGTAGGTCCGTCTCGCCTCGCACGAGCGGTGACGGGGCGCGGGGTCTTTTCCGTTTCTCCGCAGAGATCATCTCGCAAGATCTCAAAGACCGCAGCGCGGAACGGGGACCGTTCAGCCGGTCGAGTAACTGCTCACCGATGTCTACGTCTCTTGATTCGATGGGATGGCCCAGCTCCCTTCCGATGACGCGCTCGCCGACGGGCGGCCCGAGTCAGCCGGACTTCCTTCCGCGCCATTGGCCGCAGGAGGCGTCATCTCTATTTGAATCATCCCGTGGTTGATCGACATCGGTAGGACAAACACGATTCGTCGCGCTGCGACTATTTTCCAGCCGCAACCTTATCTGTCGCGGCC
>VBLV01000257.1:584-3155 GCA_005879045.1 Methanobacteriota archaeon
CTCGGTTGCGTCTTGTCGTGTCGGGCCATATTGAGTCCGCGCATTCCACCTAGCAGGTGACCTTGAATGGCCGATCGGCTCCAAGGTGCGCCTGTCGCGGATCGCATTCGGAACGGAGCCCGCGCCTGGTACGAAAGTCTGTCACCGCTGCGAATCCGGAGCGTGCGGATCTACCTCTCGGGTCAGGTCATCTCCCTCATCGGAATCTGGATGCAGCAGACGGCCCAGTCGTGGGTCGTCTGGCAGCTGAGCCACTCCGGCACCGCGTTGGGCATCGCCGCGATGCTCGCATTCTTGCCGACGTTTTTCCTCGGGCCCTGGATGGGCGTTTTTGCCGACCGCTGGGACCGACGGAAAGTGCTCATCGCGACCCAGTTCTCCGCGATGATCCTCGCGTTCGTCTTCGCGATCCTCGTCCAGACCGGCGTCATCGCTTTGTGGCACGTGTTCGTCCTGGCGACTCTCCTCGGAATCGTGAGCGCTCTCGACTTCCCCTCGACGCAGGCGTTCATCGGGGACATCGCGGGCATGTCACGCGTGCGGGAGGCAATCATCTTGAACACCTCGATCTTCCAGGTGAGCCGGATGATCGGGCCGGCCCTCGCCGGCTGGGGGATCGGCTATCTTGGCGTCGCTTCGGCCTTCTGGATCAACGGCGTCACCTTCCTCGCGGTCATCGCGAGCCTCCTCGCGATCCGCGGAAATCAGCTCCGGCGGACGTCGACGGGGCGTCCGCTCCAGGAATTCCGGGAGGGCCTGTCGTTCCTCCGCAAGGAGACGAGGGCGCAGGACCTGCTCGCGTTCAGCGTCATGGTCACGTTCTTCGGCATCTCGAGCATCATCATCTTGCCCGCGGTCGTGTCGCTCGTCTTCGGAGGCGGCGCGGACATGCTCGGATTCCTCCTCGCGGCCTCGGGGGCGGGGGCGCTCGTTGGCGCCTTCTTCCTTACGCCGCTCGCCCAACGGGCTCGTCGAACCGGGAGCATGCTCGCCGCGAACGTCGTCTGGAGCGGCGTCTGGCTCGTCCTGTTCTCCTTCACCCGGACGTTCGCCTATGCGGCGATCGCGATCTTCTTCGTCTCCCTGACCATCCCGGTCGTGCTCACGACGGCGAACGGCCTACTCCAAATCCTCGCCCCGCCGGACATGCGAGGACGGGTGCTGAGCATCTTCCTGATGATCAGCTTCGGTGCGCAACCGATCGCCGCTCTCCTGATCGGAGTCGCCGCGGACGCCTTCACGCCGATGGGAGCCGTCCTATTGAACGGGGCCTTGATGGTCGCCGCCGCCGGCGCCCTGGTCGGCCTCCGATCCGGGTTGCTTTCCTGGGAGGCGCGACAGACGATGACCGGCGCCGCGGCGGGGCCGCCATCGCGATAGGCGCTTCACGTTGCCCATCAGCGTGGACATCACGGACGCCTCCACGGAGTCCGGCGCCCGCGGGACACGGCTGCGCGTTCGCCAAGCCTTCCAGAGAGAGAACCCGAGGAGTACGGCCACGAGGGGGGTTGCGAGGACGATCAGGTCCAGCCCCAGCGGCAAGCCGAACAAACCCGTTGACTCGACGGCGATGGTCTCGGCCGCCGCATAGGATTGATTCGCCGAGTCGTTGACGGAGAGCTGAATCGTATACCGGCCTCGCGTCGTCCACACGTGCGAGACCGCGCATCCGGTTGCGCCGGACGCGTCCCCGAAGTCCCACGTGCAGTTGTACGGACCGATTCCGCCGGTCGGATGGGCGATGATCTGGGCGGTCTCCCCCACGATGGCCGGGGTTGGGCCCACGCGGAAGCTCGCGGTGAGGGCCACGATGACGTCGACGGATTGCGCGCTCGAACCGTGATGACCGCTGGAATCGGAGACGCTCAACAGGACGCGGTACGAGCCGGTCGCGTGCCACGCATGGGATGACGAACAGCCGGTCGCCGACGTGTTGTCCCCGAAGTCCCACGAGCAGGTGTACCCGCCGGACCCACCACCCCCGGTCGCGATGAATGACACCGTTTCGTTCACGGCCGCAAGGGAGGTCGACATGCGGAACGTCACGTTGAGGGGTCCTCCCGGCGGACCGAGGTTGGGTTGCACATCGACGGTGCGCGTATCCGAGGTCCGGTTTCCGCCCGAGTCGGACAGGGTCACGACCACGACGTAATGCCCGACGGCGGCCCAGGCGTGAGACGTCGAGCAGGCCGTCGAGTTGCCCCCGTCTCCGAAGTCCCATGAGCAGGTGTACCCGCCGGCTCCGCCGCGGCCGGTCCCCGAGAGGGAGACGGACTCGTTGACCCGGGGAAGGGACGTCGACATGGACATCGTCACGCTCAGCGGCTGCGGCGGAGGCCCGCTCAGCGACGAGACCGCGATCGGTGACAGCGCGACCGTCCGGCCCGCCCCCAATGAATCGGTCGCGCGAACGGAGGGCGCGTAGTTGCCGGGGTTCGGATATCGGTGGGAGACCGCGGGCCCAGCGTCGGACTGGCCGTCCCCGAAGTCCCACGAATAGGAGAAAGGGTCGCCGCCTCCACCCGTCGCCGTCGCGCTGAATTCGAACGAGGTATCCGTGTTTCCCGATGC
>VBLV01000230.1 GCA_005879045.1 Methanobacteriota archaeon
GTTTTCCGACCTCCGCGTCGGTCTTGGAACCGAGGACGATGAGGACGTCAACGGGCATCGGCTGGGACAAGGTGGGTTCCTGGAATAAAGGCTTTCCACTTCCGCGGCGGAGCGCGGAGACGGATCTAGCTCTTCATGATTGCCAGGAGGAAGAGCCCAATCGCCGCGGCGGCTCCGATGACCGCCGCGAGGATCACGCCGATCGACTGGGCGATGGTGCCGACCAGGTTGGTGCCTGCATTGTACGGGCCTGCGTACCACGCCCAGAAAACCCCGACGACCAAACCCCCCACGAGAAGTCCGACCCCAATCTTGCGGCTCTTCCCGCTTCCGAAGTACGCGGTGAAGGCCCCGGTGATGACCAGGAAGAGACTGAAGGTCAGGAGGAGGATGGTCAGAAATGTCAACCAGTCAAACGCGGAAAAGGCGCTCATGTGATCCCTCAGAACTTGATGCCAGTCAAGGTCTTCGTGTCGATGACTCCCGGGATTGATCGGATCTTGTCGACCACGACCTGACCGAGGACGTTGAAGTCTTCGGCCTCGATCTTCGCGATCAGGTCGTATTCTCCGAACAAGGGGTGGAGCTCCACGATTTCCTTCACTTTGAGGAGCTCATTGTACACTTCGTGCTCCTTCGCAGGAGCGGTGCTAATGAGCACGAACCCGATGGCCATCCCTAGGTCACCGCGCGGAGAAACTACTGTCGCAATATAACCCTATCGCAACTTGTATTTCAAGTGCTCGTTCCGCCAGGTCGGTCCTGGTCGCTTCCCCATTAGCCCGACGCGATTGCGAGGCGTTAGCGTGAAGTCCCCGCGTCGTCAGAACGTTGCATGTCGCCGGGCTCGGGAGAGAACTTGTGACCACGTCGGGAGGTTGGACTGCGTCCCTTTCCTCTCGACGACGAAGCTTGCGACCGCGGATCCGAGAATCCCGCATCGGCGCAGGTCGAGCCCGCGAGCCAGGCCGGCGTAAAAGCCCGCGCGATACGCGTCGCCCGCACCGGTCACGTCGACCACTTTGCGGGGACGAACCCTTGGGATCCGAATTCGACCCTCGCGGGAGTACACGGCACTTCCGCGGGATCCGAGGGTGGCCACGACGACTTCCGCAACCTCGAGAAGCCCTTCGGTGGACGTGACCCGTGCCAGCCGCCTTGCTCGGACGATTTCCGCCTCATTCCCGAAAAAGTAGGTCGACCGACGGAGCAGCTCGCGGAAGAGCCGGGGCGTGTATACGTAGTGGATTTCTTGCGACGGATCGAATGCGATCGTCTTTCCGAGAGAGGACGCGAGTCGCGCGACCCGCAGGTAGTATTCCGGTCGTCCCGTCCCGATGTGAACGAGGTCGACGTCTTTCACGCTGTGCCGCAAGAGAGGCAGGTGCGCGGCATCCTTCATCGGCCCCTGGTCGACGATCGCCATCTGGTTCCCCTTCGGATCCGAGAAGACCCATACGGTGGGCGTGTTCGCGTTGCGAACCGTGCGAAGGTCCGTCGTATCGACACGGTCCTCGTTCAACGCGACTCGATAGTCCGCGGGGAAATCGGCCCCAACGAACGACGCCAGCGAGACCTTCACGCCTAGACGCGCGGCCGCCCGCGCGAGGTTTCCGGCGGTCCCGCCGAAGTAGCGCTTCCGGTCGAGGATCTCGATTGAGGTGTTTGGCGTCGGCAGGCGGCGAAGGGACACAATGTAGTCCATCGCGACGTGCCCGAAAGCGCCGAGAAAATTCCTCATGCCCAGGCACCCAATCCTCTCTGAACGTCGGAGAAACGCTCGAACGGGATGAAATCGATTTCTTCCGTGCGGCAAAGGTCTGCGAGATTGGATTTTGCGAACACGAGATCCGCTTCGATTGCAGGGCAAAGATCGGAATGTCCGTTTCCGATGTACGCGGTTCGGTAGCCCGCGGTTCGAAGCTCAAAGAGGCGCAACAACTTGCATGTGCCGCATAGCGCGCACGTTGCGTCGGCCCAAGGGTAATCGATTTGTACGTGGCCCTCTGCGAAAATCGCGTGGTTCGTCCGGACCGGTACATCGATGTCCCATTTCCGGAGGCGATGCCGCGCATAGAAGTCGAGGCCCTCGCTGACGATTTCGAGGATCAACCCCCGCGCCTGACAAAACTTGACGAACTCACGGAACGTCTCGTCGATCACGGCCGTACGGTCGACGAACTGCAACAACTCTTCTCGGCGTGCTCGGACCAACGCGAA
>VBLV01000231.1 GCA_005879045.1 Methanobacteriota archaeon
AAGTTTTAAGCCGACGGGATGGTAAGGCGCCGCGGGTCGATCCCATCCCGAAGGACGTGCAGGGCGAGAAGGTCACGAACTCGTTCCGGCTCAACAAGGTCGGCGTGACCGGCGTCGTGAAGCCTGTCCAGGTGCGTCGTCCGAATCGAACGCTGACGTTGACGACCACGCTCGACTTGTTCGTCGATCTGCCCCCGGACCAGAAAGGGTCGCATCTCTCGCGGAACCTGGAAGCGATCAACGAGGTCGTCGATCGCTCGGTGCGCGAGCCGGTCGACAGCCTGGAAGAGATGACGGAGACCATCGCACGTTCTCTCCTGAAGCGACACGAGTATGCGACGACCTCCGAGGTTTGGGCACAAGCCGACTACTTCCTCGAGCGCACGTCGCCGTCGGGCCGCACCTCATTGGAGCCGTACCGCCTGGTCGCGCGAGCGAACGCGCGGCGCGGGGTCCCGGACGTCGAGCGCTCAATCGGCGTCGAGGTCGTCGGCATGACCGCCTGTCCGTGCGCGATGGAGACGGTTCGCGACGACTTCTTGCAGGCCCATCCGGAAATCGCGAAATGGCCGGACGGCGTGCCGATCATCACACACAACCAGCGCAACCGGACGACCGCGATCTTGCAGGAGCCGCCCGGTCACGAAATCGAGGCCGATGAACTCGTCGACATCGTCGAGGAGTCCTTGTCGGCACCGACGTTCGGTCTGCTCAAGCGGCCGGACGAAGGCCGCCTCGTCGAGATGGCGCATCGCAATCCGAAGTTCGTCGAGGACGTCGTGCGGGACGTCTTGGACCGCCTCCTCAAGCGGTATCCGAAGATGCCGGACACCACCTGGGTGCGGGTGAAGTCCGAGGCTGAGGAGTCCATTCACAAACATAACGCCTTCGCGGAGCGGTCGACCACGTTCGGCGAACTGCGCGCCCTCTGAACGTTTTGGCGAAGGCTGATGGCCTCAGACCGCGATGACGCCGCCATGGCGGTGCCGGCGCTTTGCCACCTCTGTAGCCGACCTACCCTGCGATCCTGCCTCAATTGCGGACGGCCCGCATGCGACGAGCACATCGTGGGAGGCGTCTGCGTCGAATGTCGCGTCGGCCGGCGGGGTCCGGCTCCCGGCGTCCGAGTCGGGTGAGGTCTCAGAGAATCCGTTTCGCGTCCTCTTTCTCGATTCCGAGGGCCCGCAACGCGTATGTCAACGCCTTCTGGCGGATCATGTCCCGGGTCTTGTCGTCGAGAAACTGTTCCATCTTGAGGGGAGCCTTCCGCGCATATTGAATGGCAAACTCGGACCAGTAGAACGGAGCGTTCTCCTCGTCCAACTTCGCGGCGGCGTTGTACTGTTCCTCCGCGTCGTTGAAGCGTCCGAGATCGACGCAGAAGGAAGCGAGGGCGTCCCGGAACTGCGGGTTCTCGCCGTCCAAGTCGATCGCCTTCTTGTAAAGCCCCAGAATTTCGTCAGGTTCGACTTTCGGCACTCCGAGGGCCGCCTCGGCTTTCCCGAAGAACGCGACCGCGTTGGTCGGATCCGCCTTGGTCGCCTTGTCGAAGTGCTTGTACGCGGCATCGTAGTCGAGCTGGCCGAGGGCCTGTTCGCCCGCGCTGATGTCGTTCTCGGCGGAGGAGGGCATGCGAAGACCGCGGCGCAGATTCTCGGTACGCAAATAAAGATTCCCACGCGATTCTCATTCGGGATGCGGCGCGCTCAGAGGACGGCGCGATGGTCGCGCAACCAGTCGAGGTCGCTCAGATAGAGCTGGCGGATGTCGGAAATCCCCTCGACGGCCATGATCAGTCGCTCGAGGCCGAGGCCCCACGCGAGCACCGGCGCCTTCAGGCCCAGCGGTTCCGTCACCTCCGGCCGGAAGATGCCACTGCCGCCGAGCTCCATCCAACGTCCATCGGGCAGCTGGACCTC
>VBLV01000232.1:0-324 GCA_005879045.1 Methanobacteriota archaeon
CCCGGGCATCGCTTCGACGTTGTAGACGAGCGTGCCTTCCGGGATGTCGCGGAGAGGGAGCGTGTTCCCGCGGTCCACGTTCGGCATGCCGTGGGTAACCGCCTGGCCGATCGAGAGACCGTCGCATGCGATCATGAGGACTTCCTCGCCGTCGAACCGAACGCGCGCCAGGGGCGCCGTGTGTCCGGGCGCCTGGAAGATGTCCGTCACGACGCCGGATCCGCGAAGGTGCGGATGGACGACCGGGCCCGGATGACGGTGGCTCGGAGACCGATACGTCGGCGAGGTTCCGCGTCCGCGTCTCTGGGAGCGAAGATTCTTTCC
>VBLV01000232.1:351-2890 GCA_005879045.1 Methanobacteriota archaeon
TGACTTTCGCAACCTTGACCTGGAACAGGTCCTCGAATGCTCGCTTGACCTCGCTTCGCGTCGCTTGTCGGCGGACGAGGAACTCGAGGCGATTGCCGTCCTTCAGGTCCTGCGCGGCCGTGCCCTGGAGCATGTTGAGCGTCTTCTCTGTGACGTACGGATGGAGGAGGATCTCGTGGGGCTTCACAGGGGCCAGCTCCTGAGCACCTCGAGCGCTCCTTCGCTGAAGACGGTGAGACGTCCTGGATCCCCTCCAGGCGCGCGGACCTCCGCGTTCAGGGCCGACGGACTCACGACCTCGACGCCCGGGAGATTTCCCAAGAGGCGACGGACCGTGCCGGCCTCCTTCACCACGACGAGGACGCTTCGCGGCTGGCGATACCGCCGACCGCGCATCTTCCCGCGCCCGGCCCGGATGTGCCGGCCGTCCTTCGCACGTTCCACATCGGGCGCGAGGCCCAACTGATCGAGGATCTTCAGCCCCTCGCGGGTCGCGCCGGTCTCGGGGGTGAGCGTCTCGATCCCGTCCTCGATCACGACGGGGAGCGTGATATCGTCCGGGAACCGGTGTCCGCGTGATGCGACCATCTTGGGATCTTTCAGGGCAGCGAGCGCGGCGTTCCGGGCGAGGCGCCGCTCGTGTTCGTTGACCTTCTTGGCCCACACCGTGTCCGGCCGAGGCGGATGAGCCCGCCGGCCGCCGACGGTCCCGGGCGCCTGCGCCCCGGTCATCGTGCCGCGGAGGCGCGGAACGCGCGACACCCCATGGCCCTTGCCGGACCATCGGACGGAATGGCGCATGCCCGCGCCGATCGAAGGCCCGTAGGGCTGTCGACGATTGGCTTGAAATGCCGTGACCGCCCGTCGGATTAGGTCGACGCGGATGTCGGCACGGAACACGGTCGGAAGGTCGACCGTCTTGACGACGTCGCCATCGAGCGAATACACATGGACCTGCCCGCTCTTGACCGGGGGCGTCTCTCGTTTCTTCTCCTCTTTGGCGGCCTTCGGAGCCTTCGAGGTCTTCGCCGCCTTCTCGGTCTTTGGCGCCCGACGACGGCGCTTCGGCGCCGGCTCGGCCCCCGCGGACCCCGCGGCCGCTTTCTTGTCCTTGGGATCCGCCACCGAGATCACACTCCCTGCTTCGATTCGCGGGAGATGTACGTGAGGTCCGGAGACTTCTCGAGCTTCACGTACCCGCCGCGAGCCGCGTCACGGAATCGGATGAGGCGCTTCGTCGGCCCCGGAATCGATCCGTGCAGCAGCACGTACGGATTGCGAAGATTCCCGTAATGGAGGAAGCCCCCGTCCGGCGTGACCTCGTCCGCTTTGTCGCCGATTTTCAAAATGCGTTTGTTGTACTCCGTCCGTTGATGATAGCCGAACTGGCCTCCTTGCGGCACAGTCGGCCGGACGTACCCGGGCTGGAAGTTCCCGAGCGTCCCGATGTTTCGTCGGTGCTTCGAGTTCTTGTGACTCAGGAGTCGCGTGCCCCATCGGGTGTGGTGCCCTTGCCATCCTTTCCCTTTCGTGATGGCCGCGACATCCACCATCGAGCCTTCCCGGCAGAATTCGGTGACAGGTATCTCCTTCCCCAGGAGCCCACGCGCGTACTTGATCCGGTCTGCAATCGATCCGCCGCCGACGCGATTCTCCATCAGGTCCGGCTTCTTTTTCGGGACGCCGGTCACGAGCGACGGCTGCGTGTACGTGATCACGCGCACCTCGTCGACCTGGGCCGAGTCGACCTTCGTCCACGCCTCCTCGGCGTCGTAATCTTTCGGAATCGGGAAGACGCGTCGGAGTTCTTTCTCCAGCTGCGGCGCCCACACCTCCGCGGCGGTCTTCAGCCCCTCCGGCACCCGGCGGTACAACCGGACCGCGGCGACGCGCATCGGAGGGACCTCGACGATCGTGACGGGGACCTGGACTTCCTGGCCCGACGTCGTCGACGTGGGCCGGTAGTCGACCACGATCGCGTGGGTCATGCCGGCCTTGTATCCCGCGAAGCCCTGGAGCCGGGGCGTGCCGCCGTCCACGTCCGGCCAACTGGAGAAATGCGGGATCGGGCTCTCGCTCCGCTTGCGGGGCGAAAAGCCCATCGATCCGTGTCTCGGTCGGTGTTCCTTCGGCATTCGCCACTCCTCCGCAGAGAGTGGTCTCACTTCGCGTACGATGAGCCGCGGGCGTTCAGTCGCGACACCGTGACGCTGCCTGCGAGGCCAGAAGAATCGGGCCCGCATTTCCGGGATCCACGAGGGATTGCCCGGGAGCGTCTGGTCGACGCGTTGGGCCGTCCCTATGGAGGGGCCGTATATAATTCTTTGGAGCGGGAGGGCTTCGCCTCCTGAGAAACTGACGCGCCGGTGTCTCGCTCGACCGGCTCAGCGGAAAAGCGTTTTCGGCTTCGCTTCATGCGGCTCGGAAATCTCGAGGACGAGCGGTTGCACGATCGGCTCGTCCTCTTTCTCGTCGATTTCTCGCTCGTCCGCTTCCGCGAGCGCCCGCCAGAACGCCTTCATCCGCGCGTCGTAGTATT
>VBLV01000241.1 GCA_005879045.1 Methanobacteriota archaeon
TGACGCTCAGCTACAGCGACAACGTCCTCGAGGCGATCAAGATGGCCCACGGCCGCGGCCACGTGAACCGCGTGTATGTGCTCGAGTCCGGTCCGGTCTTCGAGGGACGCACCATGGCGAACGCCCTCTCGGACGCGGGGGTTCCGGCGTCGGCGGTTCCGGATTCGGAGGGCCCCTCTCTCTTGGCGCGGGTCTCGTGCGCCCTCGTCGGCGCGGATAGCGTCCTCCGGGACGGAGCCGTGGTCAACAAGGTCGGAACCCATGGCCTCGCGCGCACCGCGGGAGACCGCAAGAAACCGTTCTACGTCGCCTGCGAGACGCTGAAGTTCGACGCCCGGTACGACGCGGGAACATGGCCCGGCTCAAGCAACTCGGACGGGATGAACCCCACGTTCGAGATCACACCCGCGGACCTCGTGACCCTGATCGTCACGGAGCGGGGAACGTACGGGCCCGAGGTGGTCCGCACGATGCTGTCTCCGGGACGGGAGCCGCGCCGGCCTGCCGCGGCGGAAAGTTGATTCCCATCCCTCTCTTACGTTGAAGGAATGGTGGAACCCGAACCGCCGGCGGGACTCGACCCGGTCCAGGAAGGCATCCGCCTGTTCAACGAGGAATACTTCTTCGAGGCCCACGAGGTCTTGGAGGATCTCTGGAAACGGGAACACGGCAAGTCGAAACTGTTCCTCCAGGGGCTCATCCAGATCTGTGCCGCATACCACCACTTCCAGAACGGGAACCTGATCGGGGCCGAGACCCTCCTCGAGCGAGGGGCGCAGAAGATGCGATCGTATCCGCCGGACTACCTGGGCATCGACACCGCGACGCTGCTCGCTCACGTGGACCGGGACCGGGAGCGAATCGGGAAGATGCAGCGTGGCGAAGTGGACCAAAAAAGCCTGGAGTTCCCGCGAATCGAACGTAGGATCCAATAAGAACTGATGCACGAACTAGATCCGTGATCTTCGAACGAGAGCGTCCGGGACGATCCACACTCGTCCTTGTCGGCGAGAGGCTCGGGTTCTGAAAGCGCTTCGTGATGAGGTGGGGTCGCGGATGGAGTCGGAGGGTTACCCGGCGGCCATCGCCGGTGCGAAGTACTGCCTCTGAGCGGAGTCCAAGAGGGCCTCAATCGGATCGAGGCCGTTAAGGATGGCGTCCGCATTCATCGACCACTTGGGCCAGAAGAGAGTGACACCGACAATCCATGATGGCGCGCGTACGGTCGGACGCTTCTCCGGCCGCCGCTTCTGAAAGACCATCCTCGCTCGCTTTGCGCCGATCTGGTTGCGGAGTTGCTCCAAAAGGGCTCGGGCGGAAGGGTCGCCCTTCGTGGCCGAGATAGTTTGGACTGGGCGCATCACGCCAAAGCCGCGCGTGTACTCCTGAATCTCCGCCATCGTCGGAGCGTAGCGCTGCCGACTAGCGTCGTAACAGAGATAAAACGACACGATCGGGCCCTGTCGCTGGCCTTGCATGACGAGTCCGTTGTCAAACGACGCGAGGGTCCAGCCCGCACCGGCGGACCCTTCCTCTTTGGCCCTCGAGGCGAGCCGCACCTGGACCTCGCCGAACTGAATCTCCCGACTTCGAATCTGAAGGATGACGAAGGAAGCGATGACCCCATCGATCACGACGAGGACGACAATCCAAGTGTAGTCGATCCGGCCCGACAATTCCATGTCGAGAGCCAATCGAATGACGCCAAAAATCGTTCCCACAATCAAG
>VBLV01000113.1:0-968 GCA_005879045.1 Methanobacteriota archaeon
CGCATTGAGCGTCGCTACGAGATGACCGCATCGGCCGGATCCCGATGCGACGGCCCTTACCCCTGGTCACGAGCCGCGGTTTTGAGGCCGTCCTCCGCCAGGAGCTCCCTGTGTTCAAGAACACACTTCCGCACATCGAACCGTCGTGTGCGGGGTCGCCTGATGGAAATCATTTAGCGAATCGGAGATCATACAGATCCTGCGATGGAACCGATTTAGGAGCCTTCGGCATCTTCATGTACACGAACACCGAACCAGCAATCAATAACAGCGATCCAAGGATGCTTGCGTAGACCCCGTACTCGATGTAGTAGTTCCACTCGTGGGGTGCAGCTGCGGTGGCAGCCATACTGTTCAGCGTCAGCAGGGTGAGACCGAACGCCGCGCTTCCCCATAGCAAACCCAGAATTGCTGCAGCTTCCTTGGGAATCGCGAAGCACGTGAGCCACACGAGGCCGAAGACGGAAACGAAGACGCCGGCGAGCCCTTGTTCAAAGCCTAAACCCATGAAGGTCGAACTACCGGAACTAAGGTAGCCGGCTGGTGATACCCATCTCTCCCATGGCAGGACTTGGGCGACGAGCGTGATGAATCCTCCGATGACGGCTAGTGTTCTTCCAAAACCGGTTCTCACCTCGCCGGGCTCCCTGAGCCGGCGAGAGAACATCACCAGGTTGACGAGAATCGATAGAATCAATCCGAAAAGCAAGAAGTAAAACATCCATCCCTGGCTTGAGTTCAGCCAGTTTCCGAAATTGTCGAAACTCTCCCAATCCGTACTCATCGATGACGAATTGCAAAATGGAGTAGTTGCCGCTTAAGCCCTTCGCTCATCTTCGTCTCTGCTCAAAGTACGGCTGATGCGACGGAGTGGGAAAGGGCCGGGCCGAGTGGGCTGGCATTAGCGGGGAACGAGGGCTTCGACATCGTAATCCGAACAGAATGGGCCTTGGTCGTAGCGGTCCTCC
>VBLV01000113.1:1176-14771 GCA_005879045.1 Methanobacteriota archaeon
TCATCACTCGGGAGGATAAACGTCAGCCGGAGGGGAAGGTGCTGGGCCGCTCGGCCCGGCATTGGTGGGGAACGACGGCGTCAGAACATAATCCGAACAGAAGGGGGCTTGCGGTCCGACCTTTGAAGTTACGAGGCGATCCAAGAGCATCAAACCTTTGGGAATAACACCAGCTGGCGCGTTTCTTAAGGAGTGTGTCCGCGCGCTTCCTAATACGGGCTCTGTGCTCTCTCGGACCGTGCGCGGAGCGGCTTCCGATCTAAGGGCCCTCGGACGAATGATTGCCTCGGAGAATCGCCTGACCGTCTTCGACGCGGACACCCAAGAGACCTCGTACGGAATTTGCTTCTTCGACGGCCTCCCGTACATCTTCGATACGCACCGCAAAGGCGCGCGGTATGTCGCCACGCTCGAACTGCTGACCGAGGTCGTGCAGCCGGTCCGGGTCTCCCGGGACCACGTGGATCGATTCGGCCGGGACGCCCGTGAGGCCGGGCTCCTCCCCATCCCGTACAGCGCGTGCTTCTTCAAAGGAAATCTTCACGTCTACGCGTTCTCCGGGCCGGTTCGCGGATTCGACCTTGCGGCGATCGGAGCGACGGCTCGCCAATCGGAACGCGCCCTGATGCAGCGCGTGAATCGACTGAAATCTCGAGTCCCCGCGGCGATCGCTCGGGCCCAACGGGAGCTGTTCGAAGGCAAGCGGCGCCCACGCCACCAAGCGGACCTCCGAGTCCTGACGGCCAGGCTCAAGGCAGCCCAAAACGCAGGACCTCGGTAACCGGAACGGGAGACGGACTTTATGAGGACGGGGGCCTCTCCCGACGGCGTGGCCACCGAACCGTCCGAAGGGGCGCTCCTCCTCGAACTCGCGAAGGACTCGTTCCGACAACAAATCGCGAAGAGAGTTCGGCCGCTCGCCCGCAGTTACGTGGAGAAATGGCTGAAGTGCGAACTCTGGCTGTATTCGTCCGTCATTCAGCGTCATTCCAACGAACTGCATTCCTACAAAGCGGTCGTCCTCCAGACGTTGCGGACGACGAGCCTCGATGACATGCTCGCGATTTGTCGAACAACGCGACCCGATCTCGTCGACCTGTGGTCCAAGCCCGCGGCACGCGCAAAATTGCAGAGAGAAATCGAAAAGGCGATCGAAGCCGTTGAGGCCGCCTAACGCGCGCGCATTGCGAGGAGCGCCTGCCCGGCGGCAAGGCCGGATTGGCGTGGGCTCACCGGGATCCGGCGGCCCGGAGGACCTTCCTCAAGGACCCGGCGTCGTGGTAGTTCTGTGCGAGACGGGCGGCCTGATTCCGCGGCATCCCACTCTGGACCAAGGTCGCACGGAAGCTCTGGACGCCCCGTTTCCGGCGCGCCTGGAAGCGGAGGAACCCCACGCCGAGGCGGACCGCCGCGACGGGGATCGCCGCGACCAGGAAGACCGGCAGGACGTCGCGGTCGCGAGCCATCAGTCATCGCCTTCGCGGCGGTGGCCGACGGCCTTCGCAATGATCCCGCCCAGATTCAGGGAGGACATATACTGTTCCGAGAGCTTGAACGCCTGCTCGTCCGTCATGCCGCTCTTCTTCAGGGTCGTATAGAAGTTCGCGACCGCCTGCCCGAATTTCGCGGATGCGTCTTTCCCGTAGATCGAATCCGTCAGGCTGTTCAGGAGGGCGGGCATCTTCTCCGAAAAGATGGCGAAGATCTCCTTCACGTTCTCCGGCTCCATTTGGTGTCTCTTTTCCCTGTCTTCCGACATTCAGTGTCACCTCGTGTTTCCTTGTCCCTGAGCAGGCTGGTCCTTGTATTTGGGGAAACCGAGCACTTGTGACCACTTCTCGACAATGACCTCGGAGACTCGATAGGTTCGTCCTCTCGATCCGGGCGCGGACACTAGGACGCCCTGCTCCTCCAGTTCCTGGATGCGTTCCCGCACGATCCGTCGCGAGGCCGTGCCCCGTTTCCCCTTCACCGCCTCCGTGACCTGGGAGATGTTGCGGTCCCCTTTCTCAAAGAGGGCCGTGACGATGTGCTTGGAGATGTCGTCCTTCAATCCGGGGATGACGAGATCCGGCGAGACGGCGCCATGCTTCGCGTACAGGTCCAGCAGCCGAAAGTATCCACGGGCAATCGTTTGAAGTTCATCGAGGTAGCCCGCAATCTCCCGGTACGGCTCCGCGACCTTGCCCAGGACGTCCCGCAAGGCCTCCACCTGCTTTCGGAGCTCCCGCACGTCGTCCTGGAGGTCGGCTTCGCCCATGCCCGCTCCCCATCCAAGCCCCGGGCCTTAAAGTCCCCGCACTTTCCGTCGGGCCTCGGCGCGTGCGAGGTCCTTCATTTGTAAGAGCGAATCCTGACACACTAAGATGAGGACAGCGCTCACGGCGGTCGGCGAGCTCTTTGACTTTGTGGCCCTCTAAATAGTGAGCCCGTATTCTCAGGAGTTAGCTTGCCTCCTGGCAGGATCGAAGATGCTCACAATAGTCCAGGCCGACACCCAAGAACAGATTCAGCGGTTTCAGGAACTCGTGGCCGAATACAAGGCTTGGGATATTGAGATGTCTGGGAGGCTGGGACTCAACGTGGATACGCTTCTGGATTTTGGTTACAAGGAAAGTGTCCTTGAACTTGTGGCCGAGTTCGCCCCGCCTAGTGGGCGGCTCCTACTCGCGAGCTTTGACGGGCAGGTGGCCGGCTGCGCCGGGCTGCGCCGGTTGTCCCTCGAGATTGGCGAGGTGAAGCGGGTCTACGTGCGCCCGGCGTTTCGCCGTAACGGTGTGGGAAGGGCCCTGATTGAGGCGGTCATCGCAGCGGCCCGCCTCATCGGTTACCGGAAGCTGCGCCTGGAGACGGCCAGCTTCATGGAAGGCGCACAGGCTTTGTACCGATCGCTAGGCTTCGATCTCATCGAGCCCTATCGGGAGACCCCGGACGTCATGAAGCACCTCGGGGTTTTCATGGAACTGAACTTGGAATGACTCATCTTTGGCGTCAGAACTCCGCAGGGTCGTCTCTTCCCCCGGGGGTCGGACTTTTCGGAGCGCCGATAGATGACGAAATCGTAAACCAATTTTGACGGTTCCGCCCGCCGTCAGCGAGGTTCCGAGTCGGCTCATATGGAGTAGAATGGGAAAGGAGCGCCGTCGTGCGGATTCGAACCGCAGACCACCCGATTAACAGTCGGGGGCTCTACCGGACTGAGCTACGACGGCTTGCGATGCGATACAAAGGGGGTCCTCAAATAGTTTCTCAGCCGCACCGGAGTGAGGCGTCGCCAAAGACCGTGCAAGGTTGCCCCGCGCAGAGCTATTAAATAACCAGGACTCCGGAGTCGACGTCCTATTCACAAGGCTTAGATAGGAGGGCTCCCTCGGCCCGCCGATGATCGGCGAGAAGCGGCTGTTCGGCCTCATCGCGCTCGTCCTCGGGCTCGTGGCGGGAGTCCTCATCCTCCTCGATGTCCAGGCGAAGCAGAGCATCGATCTCGTGAACGTGATCGCCGGGATCGCTGTCCTGTACGGCAGCTACCTCATCTACCGCGGCAAGACGAGCATTCTGTTCGGCTGGGGGAAAACCCGCCTCGGATCGTTGATCAACCTCGCGATCGGCGTCTTGACGCTCCTCATTCCAGGAGGCGTCGGCGGCATTGCGTCGATCCTTGCGATCGTGAGCGGCATCGTTGGATTTCTTTCCGCGTGACCGCTCCCGGCCGAATGAAGGCGGAGATCAGCCGAGCGTCTTTCGGAGCTCTTGGACTGTGCCCGACATCGAGTCGAGGACGCCCTTCAGGTAATCGAGGAACTCCTCGAGCTTGTCCGTCGTCACGGCCCCCTCGGGCGAGGGTTTGATCAATCCTTCTTGCTCCAAGATCCGTAGGGAGTAGCGCACCTTGTGCTGAGGAAAGTTGAGCAACTCCGAGAGCCGGATGATTCCGATCGGCTGGTTCTCCATGATCGCCTTGAGCATCGCGACGTGTCGCTGAAGGAGCTTGACCTCGGCCTCGATCTTACTGGTGAGCGCGCTCCTCCGAGCCACGAAAAACGTCCCCCTACAACCCGTGACATGGTCCGTGATAACGTGGGCATTCTTAAAAGGTTCGACGCGAAGACGATGCGAAGAACGCCATGTCTCGATTGCACGATTCGCCCCAGCCGCGGGACGTCACCGCGATGACTCCGATCGGGACGTCCTTGGGGAACAACGCGAGTCCTCGATCCGACGCCGCCTGCGGCGAAAGGCCGTCCGCAATCCGGTCGTACACGAACTTGGAGAGGACCTGCTTGATGATCTCCTCGCCGATCCCGGTGACGGAGACCGCACCGCGAGGACCCGCGTACAGTCCGGCGCCGACGATCGGAGAGTCGCCGACGCGTCCCGGCAGCATGAACGCAAGGCCGCCGGTCGATGAGCCGGTGGCGAAGTGACCCCGTCGGTCCCGAGCGACCGCGCCGACCGTGTCGTGGAGGGCAACGCCCTTCCACTTCCGCGCGTACCGCGGGAGCCGGCCGTTGCGGATCTTCTCCAAGCTTTCCTCGAGGTGTCGGCGAGATTCTGGTGTCGAAGGATCGTATCGCGCGTGGCCTTTCGACCGCGCAAACGCGATCGCGTCGGCGCCCACGAGGAGGATATGGGGCGTCTTGAGGACGTCGTACGCGACGCGGATCGGGTTCTTCACCTCCTCAATCGCGGCGACCGAACCGGCCTCGCGGTCCCAGTTCATCAGCGCCGCGTCCATCTGAATCCGACCGTCGATCCGCATCCGCGACCCTGTCCCGGCGTTCAACCGCGGGTCATCCTCGAGGACGACGATCGATTCGACGACCGAGTCCAACGCCCGGCCTCCGTGAGTCAAGACCTCCATGCCGCGGGCCCCTGCGAGGTCCGCGGCGTCCTGGACGGATGGATCGGAACCGGCGCCGCAGTGCGTGAGCAAAAGAGGCCGCACGACGCCGGCACAGATGTCGGGCGTTTCAACCTTTGCTCACGCGGACTTCGCGGAGACGGTTGACGCTTCGAGACGAGCCGAGAGGTCGGCCACACGGCGACGGAGTTCGTCGCGAATCGCGCGCAATTCCTCTCGCGTTTTGCCTGTCGCGCCCGGGATGGGCCAGTCTTCCGCCTTCTCGCGAGCGCCGATCGGGCATCGGTCGAGGCATCCAAACGTCACGACCCGAGTCGCCCGGGCGGTGATCTCGGGCGTCACCGTTCGCGGCGTCTTCGGACCGAGTTCAATCCCGATCTCCCGGAGGAGCTCCGGCACGACCGGGTTGATGCTCGGGGCCGCTTGAACGCCGGCGCTCTCGGCGCGCCAACCGCGCGGCGCCGTCGCGTTGAAGAGCGCCTCGGACAGCACGCTCCGGAACGTGTTCTCGACGCAGACGAAGAGGACCGTGCGCATGCCCTGGCACAATCGGGCGCACGCCAAATAACTTCGGGCCGCGGGCCTCGATAATCATGAGCCAAGTCCTAAATAACGCGGCTCGCGTCGTCGGCGGAGTGCCCGCGATCCACGCATCCCAGCTCACGAAACGCTACGGCACCGTGGACGCGTTGAAGGGGGTCGACCTGGCGGTCGAGCCAGGCGAATGCTTCGGGCTGTTCGGCCCGAACGGGGCCGGCAAGACAACGATGCTGCGAATCCTCACCGGCCAACTGCGTCCGACCTCGGGCGAAGCGCACGTGCTGAACGTCGACGTCGTCCGGGAGCCGCTTCAGGTGAAGTCGCTCGTCGGCATCGTGCCCGAGGTCGAGTCGCCTCCGTCGTACTTGACTGCGCACGAGTACCTGTATTTCGTCGGGCGGGTTCGGAAACTGGATCGCCTCGAGGAGCGAATCGCGCACTGGTTCGAGTTCTTCGATCTCGATGAAGGCGGGACGACGCTCTGCAAGGACCTCTCGAAAGGGACGCGGCAGAAGCTCATGCTCGCCGCCGCGTTCATCCACGAGCCGGCCCTCGTCTTCCTCGATGAGCCGTTCATCAACCTCGATCCGATCTATCAACGGAAGCTAAAGGACTTCCTCGCGAAGTACGTCGCCGGCGGAGGGACCGCGTTCATGGCCTCCCACCTGCTCGACATCGCCGGGAAGCTCTGCAATCGCGCCGCCGTCATCCAGAGCGGCTCGATCATCGCGACGGGGACCGTGGACCAGATTCGGGCCGGGGATGCGGACCTGGAGTCCGCGTTCCTCCGGCTGGTCGGTGCCTGACCATGAGTTGGCTCCTTCGCCTCATGCTGAGAGAGGAATTCCGGGTCCACGCGAGTTACTCCGGCCAAACGATGTTCGTGTCCTTCCCGTTTATCATCACGATGTTCAGCCTCTCCATCGCTGTCACGAGCGGCCGATTGTTCGCATACACCCCGCTCCCGGATGCGATTCTGCTCCTGCACGTGAGCGTCTTCCTCTACGGCCTCAGCGTCGGCGCCTTCGGATTCCTCGGTCGGCAGTACCTGGAGCGGACGACCGGGATGCGCAACTACCTGGTCGCGATGCCTGGAATCCTTCCGATGCGGTTCCGGCGGACGTTCCTCGGGATGTTCCTGCGGGACGCGATTTTCTACATGGTCTTGCTCCTCGTGCCCGCGACCGTCGGCCTCGTCCTCTCCGTTCCGGTGACGCACTTTCGATTGACGAGCATCGGGGTCCTCTTCGGCACCGCGCTCCTGTCGTTCCTCTTGGGGATGTCCCTGAGCTTTTTCGTCTCGACCGTCTACATGCGAAGCCGCGCAGGATTTGTGGTCGCCGTCGCGGTCGTTTCGGCGATCTTCGCGACCGCCGGGGCCGCGCGAGTCATCCCCTTCTCCTGGATCCTCCCGAGCCTCGCGGCCCACGAACTTCTCCCGCCCCTGGGCTCGGACCTCGGTGCGGCCGCGTCCCTCGCCCTCTTCGGATTGGGCATCGTGGCGGCTCTCATCACGGGCGCCGCGATCCTCGTCCCCGAGCGATTTGAGCCTCCGACGGTCCGCGCACGCAACGAGCTGCCCAGAATCATCGCGCGACTCGGCCGCCTCGAGGGGTACAGCGCCCTCCTCGGCAAGGAATTCGTGGATCTCCAACGCAGCGGGACCTATGCGAAGATGTTCTTCTCCTTCGTGACCCCGCTCCTGCTCCTGTCCTTTACCGCGTGGTTCGTCCGGTACGGACTCCAAGTGCCGGTCGGCTTCAACACGGTCTTCTACGCCGGCATGGTCGGGTTCTTCGGCGTGATCCTGTACAATTGGATGAACAACGTGGACGCGACGGACTACCTCGCGACGGTGCCCGTCTCGGTCCCCCAGGTGATCCGGACGAAGCTGATCGCGTTCCTCCTCATGACGACGTGGATCGGCGTCGGATTCGTCGTCATGATCGCATGGCTGAACGCCGACACCCGATTGCTCTGGCTCGCCATCCCGATCGTGCTCGTCACATCGTTGTACATTGTCGTCATGACGGCCTACCTGACCGGCCTCCGGACGAATTCGTTTCTCTTCGACCCGAGCGTCCTCGCGCGTTTCAGCGTGATGTCGATGCTGCCGGATTTCGGGTTGACCATCTTGTCGTTCACGATCGACCGAGACCTCCGGCTGTCGGCCATTGGCATCGGCCTCGTCCTCGCGATCCTGGGCGCGATAACGTATATCTTGCTCAAGGGCATTGACGAGAAATGGCGCGGCACGGAATTCGGCGAGTGATGGCCGCGGGGTCAGCACCATGGACGGCAACGCCGCCTTCCGTCGAGCCATGCACATCGTCTCGCCGATTTTCCTCTCGTACTACCTTCTCCCCGAGCAGCTTGGCGCCGGCATCACGCGCACGAGCGTGACGCTGCTCTTCCTCGGAACGGCGGCGTGCATCGAGATTGCGCGGATTGCGCTCGGCATCCGGCTCTTCGGCATGCGGCCGTACGAGGGCAAGCGCGTCTCTGCGTACGCGCAAGGCGCCCTCGGTTTGGCCCTCGCGTTCTTCCTCTTCGACCATCTCCTCGGGACACGGGCCCCGTATTTCGTCGTTCCCGTCTTCCTCGGCATGGCGTGGATCGATCCGCTTGCGGCGCTCGCCCGGAGGAGATCATGGCCTCGTGCCGCGGTCGTCGCGGCCTATTTCGCGCTTTTCCTCGCCACCGAATATGCGACGCTCGGGGCCCGAGCGTGGAGCTGGCAGTTCTTGTTCGGCGTGCTGGCGACGGGATCCGCGATGATCGTCGAAGGGCCGAAGCACGCGCAGCTCGACGATGATCTCCTCATGTTGGTCGTGCCGCTCACCGTCCTCACGCTGGCCGTGCTAATCTTCCAGCCACCGATGCTACCGTAGAACTTCGAGCTTCCCGAACCGGCCGGCGCTGACCTGCATGTTGCCCCGCCATTCCCGCACCCATCCGTTCGTGATGCGGATGCGGTCGTTCGCCTGGACGCGTTCGATCTCCTCGTTCCACAGGCTGACGGACACCTCCGTCCCCTCGTCGTCGACGGCCTTTGCGTCGGCCACCTTCCCCGTGGAACCGCCGCGGCTCGAGAAATCCCGCGCCTCGCCCTTCTGACGAATCGTCAATTCGATGACGTCGACCTTGCTCTCCGGGCGAAGTTCCTTGACTTTCATTCGACATGCGCCCCGAACGCCCCGGTTCGCTTAAACATTTCCGCGGCCTCGGGGACCGTGAAATCATGGAGGGGGAGCTATACGCACATCGAGCGGAAGCGAAGGTCGTTCCGCTGATTTCCTACGCACCCGCGACATTCTTTCGGCCACCGAAATAAAACTTATAACGGCGCAACCGGATATCGAGCGCGTCGGTCTATTTGAATCGCATCAAGGTGGTTAGCGAAGTCGCCGAACTCGTTCCCATTCTTCGCGCGGTCGATACTGAGGTCAAGAGCGAGGTCTTCAAGGAGGTCTCGGCGGGTTGGAAGACGGCCCGCGAGATCGAGGAAAAGTTCGGCGCATCGGGCTCCGACGCCCTCCGGTTCTTCGAGAAGATGAAACTCGTGGAGACGAAATGGCAGACCGGCCCGACCGCCTCCCCGGAAAAGGCGTACCACGCGTTCTACTCGTCGTTTCACATCAACGCGACCGCCCCGGTCCCGGAAATCTCCGATGTCCTCCACGCTGCGATGATGTCGGAAGAGGCGTACGCGGCGATCGAAGAGAAGATTTTCGAAATGATCGGGACAGACGGCGGTGACGTGGCCGACGCCCTCAAAGTGACGCAGACGAAATTGAAGGCCCTCGTGAAACGCTCGCCCCGCCTCGACTTCCGCGGTCACCGGATCATCCGGTTCGAGGATTGACCGGTGATCACGGTCCTCCGTCTCGGGCACCGCCCGGCACGAGACAAGCGGGTCACCACCCATGTGGCGCTGACCGCGCGGGTCTTCGGCGCAGACGCGGTCCTCGTCTCGACCCGGGATCCGGTGCTCGAGCGAACCGTCCGGAACGTCGTGCGCCGATTCGGGGGCTCATTCCGGATCCAGACCGGCGTGCCCTGGCGTCGCACCCTGCAGGCATGGAACGGCCCGAAGGCCCACCTGACGATGTACGGTCTGCCGATCGAGGAGGTGCTCCCGCGCATCCCGCGGGAAAATCTGCTGATCGTCATCGGCGCGGAGAAAGTCCCGCGCGAGGTGTACGACCTCGCGGACTTCAACGTAGCGGTGGGAAACCAACCGCACTCCGAGATCGCAGCGCTCGCTGTGTTCCTGGACCGGCTCCATGGCGGACGGTCCCTCCAGGCCGAGGCCACCGCTCCCATGCGCATCCGGCCGAACCCGCGGGGGAAATCCGTGGAAGGGTCGGGCCGTTGAACCCGCAAGCTTAATCGACCGCTGTCGAAATGGATACGTGTGCGCGCCTCAACACTCCTTGCTGCGGTACTCGCCTTCGCACTCCTGACCCTCCTCGTTGTTTCGGACCGCAGCCTGGCGGTGAGCGGGCCGCTTCTGACGCCGGGCGACTCATGGACGTACCGCACGAACACTTCGATTGACGGAGCCTTCTATCTCGTCGGCGACGTCACGCTGACGACGAAGGGCGGAGAGCGGGTATCGGTGGACGGGACGACGTACGGCGCGGTCCGATTCACCCTATCGGGTGCGGGCACGGCGAACGGGACCGTCGCGACTCAGCTCGGCCCGGTGGGGGCCTCCGGAAGCTGGGTCCTCTCGGGGAACGAAGTCCTCGAGTCCGCCGGTCTCAAGGTGATCTCGAGCGTCCTCGACCTCGAGGCCTCGGGAACCCTGCATGCGGAACCCGTGGCGATCCCGTTCCAGCTGAGCGTCCAGAACACGACGACCTTCCGACTCGTCGACGACTCGTGGCGCTTCCCTCTCGAGATCGGGAATTCAAGTGTGGTGGCGCGGCAGATGAATTTCTCCGAGGACTTCCGGTTCTTCTACGGACTCCAATCGACGCCGTTGCACACGCAAGGAAGTCTGTGGTGGAATGCGACCTACACGCTCGAGGCGCGAGTCGCGGTCGACACCCCCGCGGGCCATTTCGACACATACCGGATCCGCCAGGCCGCTCCGGACGGGACCTATGGCCTGTTTTACTACGCACCCGCGACGGGGAACGATGCACGGACCGAGGCGTACAACGGCACGACCAAGGTCGCGACCAGCCAGCTCACATCGTACCGATATCAAGCGCTCGAACCCGCACGGTTCTTCGGTCTCACCGCGACCGATTGGGCGATCGCGGGAAGCGCCGTCGCCATCGTCGTGGGTGCGGTGGCCATCGTGTGGCTTCGACGCCGCCGGCATTCGAGACCGCCGGAATCGGAGTCGAATCAGCCGCGGCCGTGATCATCTCAGATCGTCGAGGTCCGTCGGTCGGTCCTCGAGGAGAACGGTCACGGTGTGGCGCGACGTCTTGGGTGGGAACAAGTCGCCGGTCCGGCCGCGACGGATCACATCCTCCTTCGTGACGACCGAGACTTCCGCGTCGGGCCAGGTCGAGAGCCGGACGATGTCGGAGAAATAGTCGATCAGGTACGCGGGAATCATCCGGGCCCCGAGGGCGCGGACCGCCTCGACGCGATGATGCCCATCCAGGATCACGAGCTCGCCATCGGCCACGAGGACCGGCCGCCGGAGGTATCCATCCTTCCGGATCTGGTCCATCAACTGTTCGAGGAGCGCGGGTCGGATTCGCTCGTGGCCACGGAGTCGGCCGATCTCCACGACCGCGAATCGGACGTTCGGCGTTCGCCGAGGCAGGCGGCTCTGGCGGGCCATCGTGAGAATAACGGGCTTGCTTGGGAATAACGGTTTCGCACGACGCCGCTCGACTCTATTTCGCCGCCGCCGCGACGGGCGGAGCCGCGCTCCCTTTCCGCAGGGAGACGCGCTTCGGGAAGTACCGCAACACGACGATGTCCCCGACGCTCTGCACCCAGCGGTACGGAACGCTGACCGCCCGGCTCCCTTCCACGAGGAGCGGATTCGTCTCCCCGACGAAGATGCCGTCGACCGCGCCGTTGTCCACATCCACGACCAAGTTGTTCACGTTTCCCAGGAACACGCCGTTGTGCGTATACACCTGGAGCCCGATAATTTCGGACAGCTCTTCGATGGCGCGTATCCGAGGAGGCGTTCTTAAACGCTTCGGTGAACCGATTAGTTCGGTCAGACCCGAGCGATGCCATCGTTAGAGAATGTGGCTCACGATGTCTTCGAGCTCGCGATCGCAGTACTTGCAGACGACGCGGAGGGGACTCTTCGAACGCACGACGAACGACGACTCGATCGGCTCTCGGACGTTGGAGATGCAGTTCGGATTCGCGCACCGGAGGATGCCGACCGCCCGGTCCGGGAGGGCCAGGGGACGTTTCTCCGCGACGTTGTAATTCCGGATCACGTTCACGGTCGCGGTCGGGGCGATGAGCGCGATCTTGTCGAGCTCCCGCCCGCCGAGCTCGCGGTCCTCGACCTTGACGATGTCCTTCCAGCCCATGGCCTGACTCGGGACGTGCATCGCGACCGTCACGGTCGAGGTCACCGCGTCCCCGATGCCGAGGATCTTGAGGACCTTCAGGGCGAGCCCCGCGGGAATGTGGTCGATCACGGTCCCGTTCTTGATCGGGGTGACGCGGAGTTCCCTCATGCCCCTTCTCCCAGGATCAGGTCGAGGAGCGCCATCCGGACCGGGACGGCGTTGAACGCCTGTTTGAAGTACACCGCGTGTTTCGTTCGATCGACCTCGGGAGCGATCTCCGTCACCCGCGGGAGGGGATGCATGATGATGAGCCCGCGCTTCGCATCCCGCAGCACCTCCATGTCGACCCGGTACGATCCGGCGACCTTCTCGTATTCCTGCGGGTCGGGGAACCGTTCTTTCTGGATCCGGGTGACGTACAGGACGTCCGTGTCCCGGATCACTTCCTCGAGGCGGTGTGCCGCCCGGAACGAGAGCCCTTTCTCCTTCACCTGCTCGAGGATCTCCGGCGGCATCTCGAGGGTCGGCGGGCTCACGAACGTGAGGTGGGTTCCGAGCTCCACGAGCGCGTACGCGAGCGAGTGGACCGTGCGGCCATACTTCAGATCGCCAACGAGGGTCACATTTTGGCCTTCGAACGAACCTTTCTCGTCCCAGATCGTGTACAGGTCGAGGAGCGTCTGCGTCGGATGCTGGCCCGCCCCGTCGCCGGCGTTGATGACCGGCTTCTCGGTGAACTCCGCCGCGAGACGGGCAGCACCCTCGTGCGGATGGCGGAGGACGATCGCGTCGCTGTACGCCTCGACCATCCGGATCGTGTCGGCGAGGGTCTCCCCCTTCTGGACCGAGGTGCCTTCCGCGCTGCTGAATCCCAATGCACGCCCCCCGAGACGCGCCATCGCGCTCTCGAACGAGAGCCGGGTCCTCGTGGACGGTTCATAGAACAGCGTCGAGAGGATCTTTCCCTCGAGCGATCGGGAACGCTTCTCGCCGATCGCGATCGGGACCATCTTGCGGGCGGTCCTCAAAACGAGCTGGATGTCGGCCGGGGAGAAGTCGCGGATCGAGAGGACGTCTCGCCCTCCGAAGCTCGACATCAAGTCCCTAATTCATAGGTTCGATTTAAAGCAATCCGGGCACACGGGTGCGCCAGAAGAAGAGTTCCCGCGGACCGCGCCGCGGCCGGCTCACGGCTTCGGATCTCTCCGCCCCAACTGGGTGACGTTCGAGGGGAGGATCACGATCCCGCCCTCGGCTTCCATGTACCGCTTCCAGTCTTTCGTGTTCTGCTGCACCTGCTTCGCGCGCTCCACGGCGATCGTCGCGACGACCTTTCGCACGACGTCGTCCACGTCGACGCCCAGGATCTCCCGGAACAGGTACTTCATCCGCTCACGGTCCATGGTGAGCCGGACCATCCGAGGCCGCCGTATAAGAGAAAATTGTCAATGGTCTCATTTTCGAGAGCACCGGCGGCCCCGTCGGACGATGGGAGGTTGGCGCCTTTGTCAACCGGGGCCCTGGGATGCCGTCCGCGACGGTCGGTCCCTTCTCTTCGATGGCAAGAATAAAAAGGGCAGGACGAGGGGTTCTCGGTCCTGCCTGTGGGTTGTGGAGGAGGGGTTATTGGGTTGGGTATTGCGTCGGGAGGATCGGTTCGACGACGTCGACGGCCTTCCAATCGC
>VBLV01000113.1:14787-15373 GCA_005879045.1 Methanobacteriota archaeon
GGTCGCGAGCTGGAATCGGACCCGCAGGCGGCCGTTCTCGAAGAAGATGTAGGCGTTCTTCAACTGGGACATGTACAGCGAGATGCGCTTGCCCTTCTGGGTCAAGGCGCGCTCCGTGCATCGGATCAGGCCCGCGCGCTCGAGCGCATGGATGCGGCGGTAGCACGCGGCGATCGGGATGCCGTATTCACGGCTGAGGTCGATCGCGGATTTCGCCTTCTTGAACGTCGCCACGAGAATCTTTGCAGAATACTCGTCGGTTACGAGTCGCGACGCTTCAAGGGGATCCATCGTCAGTTCCTCCTCTTATGGAGGAATCGACGCGATGGAGTATATTAAAGCGAAGGGGGCCGGTTATCGGCACTGATTCTCAAAAGTGAAAGCGCTTCGCAGACCGGCAGGATTAGCCGCCGCAACAACCGCCTTCTTCCCCACGCCCGCAATCGCAATTCGGCCCGCACGTGCCCTCGTGCTCTTTGTGGACGACCGGGAGCAGCATCAGGGCTTCCGCCGGCGCGGCCGGCGCTTTCTTCTTGCTCGCGAGCATCTCGATGAGGCTACTCATCAAATCCCTCGAAGGATTCGG
>VBLV01000114.1:0-9062 GCA_005879045.1 Methanobacteriota archaeon
TACGTCAGGACTCGGCGTTCTCCCGGCTCGCCCTCCCAGACGAGCGCGGCCTTGTTCCGACGGGGTCCGGCCAAATGACGGTCCAGGCAATTCGCGGAGACGTTGAGCTTTCCGTCGAGGAACCACTTGGCGAAGGGCGGGTTCCACTCGAGGACCTTCGACCAGGGGGCGATCCAGTCGAGTTCCTTCGCCATGCGCGACCAGAAGGCCCCTGGATCCTTCGCGGCGTCTTGGCGGAACGTGTCGTGCTTCAGGTGGGCGCTCTTTCGGAAGGGCGCCGAAGGCGGGTACTGCTCCCTCTCCTTCAGCAGGCTGTCAATCGTTGCGCTAGAGACGACCATGGACGTTCCCCGCGACCGACCCCTTGTCCGGCCGACAGGTGGCCGTAGAGCCTTTCCAGGTTAAAGATGGTAATGAATCACGGTGATAGTATCGAGCCCATCGGGAAGGCGGCCAGGTGCGACTTGCCAGGGCCCCTGGACCACGCGACGAACACACGTGTGGTCGTCTGTAAACATCCCGCTATTAGATGCGTGCCAGGTTCTCGCACGCTATGGCGACGGGAGTGGGGTCGGCAGCGGACAGTTTCACGGGCGTAACTCGTCGTGGCATGCGATTCATCGTGGCCGCGGCGTCGTCGGGGACGATCATCGAATGGTACGATTTCTACATCTTCGTGACCCTCGGCTTCATCCTCACTCCTCTATTCTTCAAACTCACCTCGGATCCGGCGATCAACTTCCTTGCGTTCCTCGCGACCTACGCGAGCGGATTCGCGGTCCGGCCCTTCGGCGCGATCGTCTTCGGACGGATCGGGGATCTCATTGGTCGGAAGTACGCGTTCCTCCTCACCGTCACAATCATGGGTCTAGGGACCGCGGCCATTGCCTTCATCCCGGTGTATGCCGCGATTGGCATCCTGGCGCCTCTCGCGCTCATGCTCCTGCGGTGCGTGCAGGGGCTCGCCCTCGGCGGCGAATACGGCGGCGCGGCGATCTACGTCGCTGAGCACGCACCGGATGCGAAGCGCGGGTACTGGACCAGCTACATTCAGACGACGGCCACGATCGGCCTCTTCGCGTCGATCGCGGTAATCCTCGGGACGGACTACATCGTCGGCGACACAGCTTTCCGGGCCTGGGGCTGGCGAATCCCGTTCGTGCTCTCCCTCGTTCTCGTGGCAATCTCTCTGTACATTCGATGGAAGCTCAAAGAGACGCCCCTGTTCACCCGCCTGAAGGCGACGGGGCGGAGCTCCAAGAAGCCCTTGACCGAAGCGCTGGTGAGCCGGAAAAACTGGAAGCTCATCCTCCTGGCCTTGTTCGGCGCGACCGCGGGCCAGGCGGTCGTATGGTACACAGGGCAGTTCCTTGCCCTGTTCTTCCTGCAACGGCCTGAGATCGGCCTGAAAATCGACTTCTTCACCTCAAACGAAATCATATTCATCGCCCTCGTCCTCGCGACACCGTTTTTCATCGTGTTCGGCCGGCTCTCGGACCGGATCGGCAGGAAGAAGATCATGATGGCCGGATGCCTGCTTGCCGCCCTCAGCTATGCCCCGATCTACACGGGGATGATGATCTTCGGAAAACCGCTGAACTTCCCCGTCATGGTCGGCTTGGTTTTCATCCAGGTCGTCTGGGTTACCATGGTCTACGCCCCGATCGCCGCGTTCTTGGTCGAGCTCTTCCCGGCCCGGATCCGCTACACCTCCATGTCCCTTCCGTACCACCTCGGGAATGGCGAATTCGGAGGATTCACACCGCTCATCTTCTTCGGTATTTACGCGGCAACAGGTGGCAATCTCTATGCAGCCCTCATCTGGCCGATTGCCGTGCCCATCATGACGTTCCTGATCGGCATGAAGTACCTGCCCGAAACGAAAGACACGAAGATCTGGGAGGAAGTCACTCCGACCCCTGCATCTGGCGCGGGGGCTTCGACGCCAATGGGGCTCGGGGCAGACACAACGACGATGAAGTGAGGTTCCGCAGAGGAAAAGATCTTTCGGTCTCGTGGGCCTCCGACCTCCGGAAACAAGGTCTAGGGTCGGAGGACGACCTTGAGCGAATCCTCCGCTTGGGCGACGAGCCGGAATCCTTTCCCGGCTTCGGCAAGGGGCAGCAGATGGGTGATCAGGTCCGCCACGGTCACTTGGCGGGTGGCGAGGAGTTCGATCGCCTCTTGGATGTCTCGCGGACTCCCGCCATACGACGACGTCATCGTGACCTCCTCGCGCCACACCGCGTTGAACGGGATCTCGACCTTCGCGGTCGGCTCGGAGGGCGCGAAGAACAGGACCGTGCCGCCTCGATCCACGGATCCGAGGCCTTGGACGATCGCCTTCGGGGCTCCCGTGCACGTAATCACGTATTTTGCCAGGAGGCCGTCGTTGGCCTCCCGCACCTTCGCGGGCACGTCCTCGCGACCGTCGATGACGACGTCGGCTCCCGCCTTTCGTGCCGCGGCCTTCCGATACTCGACGATGTCCGTCGCGATCACCTTCGCGGCTCCGGACGCCTTCGCGAGTTTCACGTGGAGGAGTCCCGCCACGCCGCTGCCGATCACCACGACCGTATGACCCGGACGAAATCCGGCCAAGCGCTGCCCGCGGACCACGCAGGCGAAGGGCTCAACGAAGACGCCCTCGTCGTCCGAAATCCCCTTCGGCAACGCGAACACTCCATGCTTCACGTTGACCGCGGGAACCCGCACGAACTCCGCGAATCCTCCCGGGTCGAAATTCGTCGTCCGCAACGTATCGCACACGGTCTCATGGCCTGCGAGACAATACCGACACTGGCCGCACGGAACGTGGTGGGACACGAACACGCGGTCGCCGACCTTGACACGGTCCACACCCGCGCCGACCTCGACGACTTCCGCGGCGATCTCGTGGCCGAGGACGAGCGGCGCCTTCGGCCTGCGGTACCACTCCATCACATCGGAGCCGCAGATTCCGCTGGACCGCACTTTGACGAGAATCTCTCCGGGTCCGATCCGCGGCTTCGGTAGGTCCACGATCCGCACGTCGTCGTTCGCGTAGTACATCGCGGCGCGCATGGTGCGGCGCCTACTTCTTCGGCTTCGCGCCCTTGACGACTTCGAGGGCTTCCTTCGGGGTGGCTCGTTCGTGGACGACCGCACGGATGCCGCGGATCATCCCGACTGGATTCGTGGACTGCCAGATGTTGCGGCCCATGTCCACTCCCTTCGCGCCGTCTTGAATCGCGTCATAGGCGAGCTCGAGCGCGTCGAGTTCCGTGTCGAGTTTCGGCCCACCCGCGACGACGAGTGGGACCGGGCACGACTCCACGACCTTCGAGAAATCGTCGCAGTAGTACGTCTTGACGAAATGGGCGCCGAACTCGGAGGCGATGCGGCAGGCCAGGCCGAGGTACCGAGCGTCGCGTTTCTCGAGCTCCTTGCCGACCGCGGTGACCGCGAGGACCGGCAATCCGGCGTCCTCGCCTTCGTCGACGAGTTTTCCCAGGTTCACGAGCGAATCGTGCTCGTGGGCCGCACCGACGAAAATCGAGAGCGCGACCGCGGAGGCGTTCAACCGCACGGCCTCCTTCATCGACGTGGTGATCTTCTCGTTCGAGAGGTCTTCGTTCAGCACGCTCGCGCCCCCGCTCACCCTGAGGACGATCGGCACGTTCGCCCCCGGGTCGATCGAGGTGCGCACGACGCCGCGGGTCACCATTACCGCATCCGCATATGGGAGCAGCGGCTCCATGGTCTTGCGAGGGATCTCGAGTTTGTGCGTGGGCCCGAGAAAGTATCCGTGGTCCGCGGCGAGCATGACGGTGTGGCCGTCGGTCGGGCGGATGATTCGGGAGAGTCGATTTTGGAGTCCCCAGGTCATGTTTGTTCCCTTGGACCGTCTACCGGCTGGCGTCGCATTCCGTGATCGCCTTAAAGCCTTTGCTTCGACGACACAACTAGCGGAGTCTGAGACGGTAGATCGTTGCAACGAGTGCGGTGAAGAGAAACATCGCCACGCCGGCGGTTGGCATGATCATGTAGGTCCATTCGATCGATGGAAGAAACCTGGATCCGACCACCAACCCCGCCAGGGCTAAGCTCGCGATTCCCAAGAAGAGAAAGAATCGCCTTGCCCTGGCGTAGGACCGTCTCCTTTCGGTTGCAGTCCGCAAATTGGCATCTTCGAGGTGGATGTCCCATGTCCTCGAAAGAATCGCACCACGGGTGAGCAGGTCCTCCCCGACCCCGCGCAGTTTCGGCGGGCGGTCTTCCATCGCCGTGACGAAGGTAGCTCGATGGATTCGCCACCACGCGCCGAACGTGATGAGACTAATGACCAGGAAGAGAATCGGAAGCCACACGAGGAAGAAGACGAACGCGGCCAGGACGCCGAGGAGGACGACAGCGAGAACCACGACCGCCACTTCGGGCCAGAGAGCGATGTCCAAAGGAATGTCGGGGATCCAGGGGAGATCGTCGTCGGGGTTCGCCGTCGCTCGCTCAGCGGCACCGGCCCCTTTGCGCCGCACCGCGGACGATACCGAAGCGGCGATTGCAACCGCCGCGAGGAAGACGGTGAGCAAGATGAGAACAACGCGAGAGGCCGACAGGGCGTACCCCAGAAATGACGCAACGGTCAGAAAGAACGCGAGCGCAAAAAAGCCCCAGATGCATAGCAGAATCGGGGTGGCGCTGGAGACGTGATGTTCGGACAGGTCCATCCGTTTGAGCAGCTTGTCCCTTGAGAGGCCTAGCACCCAGGTGGAAATGGGGGAAAACGCGACAAGCTGTGCAGGTACCAGGTGAGCTTGAAGAGCCCACTCAACGTCCGCTCTTGACAAGCCGAGGACGATTCCTTTGAAGCCGCCTTCGGATCGGGCCACCGACCCATAACTGCCCGCCAAGACGAAGAACGCACCGGAGGATAGCCCGAGATGTCCGGGCGATTGAGCCTCGCGAAACGACACGTTCTTCCCATGGCATCTGATGCATAGGTGGGGATCATGTATCCTTCAGAGTCGGGGACGAGGGATCGGGTTCTGGGGCCCGCCCATCTTGCCGCAGCCTCCCTTGGAATCGGGGTGCCCATTGTCACGGCGGGGATTCTCGTCGCCGCCTTATTCTCCCCCGCGCTATGGACATCCGTGCCGCTGGTCATGCTGGGGGTCTTCGTTGCGAACTCGGCGAACCTCATCGCGTTCCTGGCGCTCCATCGGGCCCGCGCGGGACCTGGACCGTTCCGCAGTGCGATAGGCATTGGCGCGGTATTTTCCGGAACCTGCATTTCGGCGGTGCTCGTCCTGGCCGCCTTTTTCGCAAGGCTCGGGGCGTAGAACGCTTCCGTGGAACGAGCGAGGCACCGCAAGTCCTTTACACGGCCTCCCGCATTCGCGTTGAGGCGCCGGAGGGGGGCGATGTCGGCATCGGACGAAGAGTTTGTGGAGTTCGCCAAGGGGTTGCATGGGGAGCTCATTCGACCGGAAGACGCGAAGTACGACGAGGCACGGCGAATCTGGAACGCGATGATCGACCGCAGACCCGCGGTGATTGTGCGGTGCAAGGACGCGGACGACGTGATCCAATCGATCGCCTTCGCAAGGGAGCATGGATTCGTCTTGGCAGTCCGAGGCGCTGGGCACAACGTGTCGGGGAACGCGGTGTGCGATGACGGCCTCGTGATCGACCTGTCGCTGATGAAAGACATCCGGGTCGACGAGGAGCGACGAACCGCGGTCGTCGGCGGAGGGGTCACTTGGGGCGAATTCGATCAGGCGGCGCAGCGCGTCGGGTTAGCGACAACGGGCGGAGTCGTCCCCGCCACCGGCGTCGCCGGACTGACGCTGGGGGGCGGGTCCGGTTTCCTCGCGCGGACCCGGGGCCTCGCCTGCGACAACCTCCTCGGGGTCGATCTCGTCACGGCGGAGGGACGCGTCACGCACGCGAACGAACAGGAGAATCCCGATTTGTTCTGGGGCGTCCGAGGCGGCGGGGGGAACTTCGGCGTTGCAACGTCGTTCGCGTTCCGACTGCATCCGGTCGGTGCGATTCTCGGCGGTGTCCTCGTCCATCCCATGCGACGAGCCCGGGAACTCCTTCGATTCTATGGCAAGTTCGTCGAGGGGGCACCCGATGAACTCACCTTGTTTGCCGCGCTGGGCACCTCACCCGACGGCGTTCCCGTCGCGGTCATCCTCGCGGGTTACTTCGGCCCCTTGGATGAGGGGGAACGAATTCTACGACCGATCCGCGAATTTGGCCCGCCGATCTTGGATGATATCAAGCGAATGTCGTACGTCGACCTCCAAGGCATCCTCGGACCGGCATATCCGCCGGGCGCACGGAACTACTGGAAGTCCGGCTTCCTAGCCAATCTCGGAGAGGAGGCCATCGATACCATGGTCCGCCACGTCGAGAGCGTGCCCTCGAAACGCACTCAGGTCGTGCTCGAGTATCTAGGCGGTGCGGTCTCCCGCATTGGAGAACGGGACACCGCCTTCGGCCATCGAGACGCGCGTTTCGACTTGGTCATCACGTCGATTTGGTCTGATCCCGCGGAGGACGAAGCCAACATCACGTGGACTCGGGATCTCTGGAATGCGATGGAGCCGTTCGCATCCGGTGGCGTTTACGTCAATTACCTCGGGGGCGAGCGCGACGAGGGAGCCGAACGGGTTCGGGCCGCATACGATCCGCAGAAATACGAGCGGCTCGTCCGCCTCAAGCGCAAGTACGATCCGGAGAACCGGTTCCGGATGAATCAGAACATTCCGCCTTGAATGGCACCCTCGAATCCGATCACTTTCGCAGGATGAGGTGGCTGTCCCCGAACTCGTGCCACCGGTATCCGGTCGCGATCGCCGCGCGGTACGCCTCCAAGACCTGCGGTAGCCCGATCAACGCCGCGAGCATCGCGAGGTGGCTCGTGACGGGGTCGTGGAAGCCCGTCAGCAATCCGTCGACCGATCGGACGGGATTTCCCGGACGGACGAAGAGACGGGTGAATCCTTGTCGCGGTCGCACCCCGTCCGGCGTCCAGGCCGACTCGAGCGCGCGGACGACGGTGGTCCCAATGGCGATGACGCGGTGTCCGCCGTCGCGAGTGCGATTGACCAGGTCGGCGGCTGCCGCTGAGACCTCGAACGGTTCCGGGTATACCGCCTGTGCCTCCACCTGGTCCGTCTCGATCTCAAGGCTGCTTACGCCGGAGTGAAGGAGGACGGACGTGAACCGGACTCCCGCGGCTTCAAGGGCCTCCCGAATCTTCGGGGTGATCGGTCGCGCCGCCGAAGGCATCTCCGCACTCCCGGGTACGCGCGAGAACAGGCTCTGGTACGCGTCTAGGGGCCAGACCTTCTGAACGTATCCGTAGTGGATCGGCACGCCCGCACGTTGCAGGACCGGCTCCAGCGGTCGGTCCGCGGTGATGAACCACAGCCGGGGGATTCCTGGATATGGTGCGACGTACCGGACCGTCGCGTCGCCCACGCGGGCCTCCTCGCCCGCCTCGATCGGCATGGGGCCGGGATGCGCCGGATCCCACCGCGGCTCGGCGAGCCACAGGCCTTCCGCGTACCGCGTGCTCAGGTCGAGCGTGTACGGACCGGACGGCCCGTGGGCCTCGAGGCTCGCCGCCAACGTGGCACTTTCGTTCGCGACGAGGAGGTCTCCCGCGGAGAGGAATCGCGGCAAGTCGGCGAAGGTCACATGTTGGTGTCCCGATGGCGTCGTCACGAGGAGACGCACCGCGTCCCGGTCGCCACCCTTTTCCATCTCCACGGGTGTGGACGCGAACAGCTCGCGCGGTTGCTCGAAGAGGAGTTCCTGCCGCTTCATGCGGGCACCTCCCAGACCGTGCCTTGGGCCTCGAACCTCTGGCCCGTGACCCGCAAGGGGTCTTGCCCCTCGAGCCACGCCCAGAACGGCAGCGTGACCTCCGGGAGCGGCCGATCGCTGATGTCCTGTCCCGGGAAGGCGTCTTGGTGCATCTGCGTCCGGAGATCACCTGGATCGACCGCGACCACGCCGACGCCGGCTTCGCGCAATTCGTTCGCGAGGGTCTTGCTCAGGAGATCGAGCGCGGCCTTGCTGCTCCCGTAGCCGCCCCATCCCGGATAGCCGCCGCGCGAGGCGTCGCTCGTGATGTTCACGACAAGGCCTCGCGATTTCTTCAGGACCGGAAGGCATGTGCGGATGAGCGCGAGCGGCGCGATGACGTTGACCTCGAACACGCGTCGGAGGACGTCGAGCGGGTAGTCCACGAGCGCGGGGAACGGGGAGGCGCCGAGTTCGGAGGCGTTGTTGATCAGAAGATCCAGACGGCCGACCCGGCGGACCGCGGCGATGAGGTCGCGTCGGTGTTGGTCTTGCGAGACATCCCCGGGAACGGCGCTGATCGAGGCACCGGTGGCCTGAAGGCGTTTCACGGCCTCGAGCAAGGGCACCTCGTGACGCGCGCTGAGGATCAGGGTCCAGCGTTGCCGGGCGAGAAACTCCGCGACGGTGTATCCGAGTCCGCGGCTCGCCCCCGTGATCAGGGCGACGCGTCCGGCTTGAGCGGGAGGACCAGGTTTCGAGCTCTGCGCCATGTCCGCACCAGGCCGTCGGCGATTTATCTCGCTTCTCGTTTACAAAATGTACAAACGCGCCCGACCCGGCTCGAACCGATGCTGAACCGGCCGATGGTACCATTATGGCCCGTCGCGGTTCCTCCCGAATCGATGGTGCTCGACGTCCGCGCCGCGAGGAATCAACTCGTCGAGGAACTTCGAAACGCGCCGAAGGCGTCGGCTCCGTCGGATCTCCAATCGTATGTCGGTTCACCCGTGCCGGTCCTCGGCCTCAGCGTGCCGAGGATGCGCGGAATCCTCGCGGCATTCGCGAAGAACTATCCGACCTTGGGCGCCGCAGAGGTGAACGCCCTCGCCGAAGCGCTCTGGTCCGGCCCGATGTACGAAGAGAAGTCGTTGGCGATTCTCCTCCTCGGCCGGTACGAAAAGGTTCTCGACGACGGCTCGTGGAAACTCGCGGACCGCTGGGCCGACACCGCGACCGGATGGGGACTGAGCGATGGTCTC
>VBLV01000114.1:9080-9660 GCA_005879045.1 Methanobacteriota archaeon
TACGCGAAGGTCTCCCGATTCCGAGACGTCCTTCGATGGACTCGCGCGAAGAACATCTGGCGGCGACGTGCGTCGACGTATGCGCTCCATCGCTTCGTGCGGGCGGGGGAACTCGACAAACCGTTCCAGCTCCTAGAGAAACTGCTGTACGATGAGGAATTCTGGGTGCAACGAGCGGTAGGGACCTGGTTGCGCGAATGCTGGAAGAAAGATCATCGACGGACAGAGGTGTTTTTGCGGCACCGCGCGGCGGGTCTGCCACCGGTTACACTCACGGTCGCCACCGAACGAGCCCCGAAGACATTCCGCCTTGAGTTGCGGAGGAAGGCGAGAGCCACAGCCCCGGAGGAAAAACGCTAGCTTCGCCGCAAATCATGATCGGGATGCGTGCGGAACGCCCCCTGAATTCTGAAATAGTGAATCCATCCTTGACACCTCGGAGGATTGACCGAGGGCGGAAGGCTCGGCCGAGGAAGCTTTGGAGGCGAGCATCCTCACGGCCCGGAAACTGTCCGTAGACGGAACAAAAGCAGTGTACGACCTGACCTCCGGCACCGACTTCTCGAAGCCAAGGCTGACG
>VBLV01000115.1:0-8818 GCA_005879045.1 Methanobacteriota archaeon
ACGAGGAACGCGTCGGGCAGGATCGTGTCGCCGAGGAGGATCCGGAACCCCGCGCTCAGGCTCAGCGCAATCCCGACGGCGGCGAGGCCGATGCTCAGGCGATACAAGAGCCCGCCTCGCATCATCCGGACGCCCCGGTGTGCGACGAGGAATCCACCCAGGACGCCGCACGAGATGCTCAGGACGAGTACGATGAATTGCTCCGCGGAGACTGCCATCGAATCGACCGTCCGTTCATGGCGGACCAATGCGCCTTAAGTCTACGCCCTCTAGATTCATGGGTGAGAATAATTCAGCCCTCGAGACGAGCGGTGACGGACTGGCCTCCGACCTGGACGAAATCGATCGACCGATAGAGACCGATGGCGGGGTCGTTGCCCAGCGTGACGTAGAGCGCGAGTCGCGGCTCATCGCGACCCGCGAGCCGCCCCATCGCGGTTTCGAGCAACGCTCGCCCAAGCCCGCGGCCGCGGCGGTCCTTGGCGACGCCGAGCTCGGCGACGAGCGGCATGCCCATCCAATGCGTGATCAGAATCGCCCCCACGATCCGATCGCCCTCCAGGGCGACGTGGGACGCGTCCGGCATGAACTGACCGGAATCGCCTTTGAAGAGCCCGGCCACGTAGCCGCGCCACTCCTCCTCGGGCCCGGTGTGGATGCCAAATTGCTGCTCCATGTGTCCCTCGTACACGTCCATGAGGAACTTCGTGAGGCCGAGGACTTCGTCTTCCTCTGGCGGTTGCAACTTCACATTGATGGGCGCGGGGATCCGCTTGGTCGGTGCTTCCATCCGCATCCGTGCAAACACGCGCCGAAAGCCGAGCGACTCGAATGCGGATTCGTAGATGTCCTCGAAGTGCGCAATAATTGAGCTCGCGCCACCGGCCCGAAGCAGGTCCATCGACCTCAGAAGCGCCGAGGCAGCCTCCTCGCGAGATGCTGGGTCCATCGAGAACCCCGAAATCTCGGCAGGGCCCAACCGGACCGTGCCAACGATCCGGCCCTCTTTCTTGACCGAGAAATGGGACCGCTGTTCCTCCGGAGGGAGCGCGAGATAGCGATCGAGGTGGATCTGGAGGTCGCTCGTCGGAAGATCCGTGCGGCCGGAGACGAAAGTCCGCCAGTAGGCGTGGGCCTCCGTCGTCTGCAAGGGCTCCAAGCTCACCGGCACACCGCCCGCGAGGGATTCGCGAGACATCAAGGTTCGCGCCGCGGAGATTTTATCCGGGAGGAGGCCCTTCGACGCGATGCATGGATTTCGCGCTCACGGAGACCCAAGAGATCACCCGCAAGACGGTCCGCGATTTCGCGGAGCAAGAGATCATCCCACAATCTGCCTCGTTCGACGAAAGCCAGGAATTCCCGCACACGTGGGCCAAGAAGATGGGTGAACTCGGGCTCTTGGGCGTCTTCGTCCCGGAGAAGTATGGCGGCGCGGGACTCGACACCGTGTGCTACGCGATTACGATCGAGGAACTTTCTCGTGGCGATGCGAGCGCTGGTGTGATCGCGGCCGTGTGCAATGGCCTGGTCTGTGAACCGCTCCTCCACTATGGGACGGAGGAGCAGAAGCGAAAGTTTCTCGAGCCTGTGGCTCGAGGGGAATGGCTGGGCGCGTACGCTCTCACGGAACCCGGCAGCGGGTCCGACGCGGCCGCGATGCGGGCCACCGCGACCCTCGAGCGGGACGAGTGGGTCTTGCGGGGCACGAAGACGTTCGCGACGAACGCGTCCGTCGCCCGGATTGTCGTCGTATACGCCCGGACGGGTCCGAAGAAACACGAAATCTCCGCGTTCGTCGTACCGACCGACGCGAAAGGCTTCTCCGTCCTAAAGAAGGAGAACAAGATGGGAATTCGCGCGAGCGACACGGTCACACTCGGCTTCGATGGCTGTCGGATTCCCAGAGACAATCTGTTGGGAGAGCTGCACAAGGGCTTCACAATCGCAATGGCAACTCTCGATGGTGGCCGGATCGGCATTGCGGCGCAGGCCCTCGGAATCGCCCAGCGGGCCCTCGAGGAATCCACGAAGTACGCGAAGGAACGACAGGCGTTCGGCCAGAAGATTGCGGACTTCCAAGCGATTCAGTGGAAGCTCGCGGACATGGCAACCGAGATCGACGCAGCCCGCCTCCTAACCTATCGCGCCGCGCGCCTGGAGGATCTTGGACAGCGGCACACCTACGAATCCAGCGTCGCGAAACTCTTCGCGTCGGAGGCGGCCCATCGAGCCGTCGACGCCGCGGTTCAAATCCACGGCGGGTACGGATTCGTCAAAGATTACGTCGTGGAGAAGCTGTATCGAGACCAACGCGTCACGGAGATCTATGAAGGGACGTCAGAGATCCAGCGACTCGTCATTGCGCGTGCGGTTCTCGGGAAGTGAGCACGGAAAGGCCCACGCCCGTTGGTATCGGATCATCGCAGAACACTACGATCGATTGTACGACCCGCGACGCGTCACTCGAGCATCTGCCTTTCTGCGATATCTGTTCCACCGCCATGCGATCGGTCGAGATGTCCTCGACGTCGCCTGCGGGACTTTCGCCATCGACCTTCCCCTGGTAAAGCGGGGTTACCAGGTCGTGGGCCGGGACCGATCGGAGGCGATGATCCGCGTCGCCCGGAGAAACCTTCAGACTGCGGGTGTCACCGCCGACGTGGACCGGGCGGAAATGCAATCGCTTCACCTGGGCCGCCGGTTTGACGCGCTTCTTTGCCTCGGGACGGCGTTCAACTATCTTGCATCTTCCGCGGATGTGCACAAAGCCCTTCGGAACTTTCGCGACCACATTCGACCGAAAGGACTGCTCGTGCTTGACCTGACGAACTTCGACGCATGGATTCAACATCCCAACAACGTTCGAGCGGAGGTGGACTATCGATCCGTCGACGGTACGAAGATCGCGATTTTCGCGTTCAACGAGCAGGATGTCAGAAAAGGAATTCACCATGCGCGATTCTTGACCGTCGTCCAAAGGCGACACCGAACTGACATTGGCTTTGACGAAGCGCCTCTGCGCATTTGGAAGAAGGAGGAGCTTGCTCGGGCACTCCGCGCGGCGGGGTTCCGACCGCTCGAGTGGTGGGGCGACCTTCGGCTTGGGGCGAAGTATGAACGGTCCCAAAGCCCGCGGATCGTGTCCGTTTCCAGCTCGCGCTAGCATCCAATGCTGCAACGCGTCTGCGGGCCCCGTCTAGTTACGGAAGGGAGAACGCTTTATGGCGCGTCGTCCTTTTGCCGCGCTTGTGGCCACGCGCGTTCTATACATGGAAGAGCGGCGTGGACAGGACCCGGACCCTTGCTACGCGCGGGAGTTCGACGCTCGGATTCTGGAGCGCGGTCCTGATTTCGTCGTCCTCGACCAGACCCTGTTTTATGCGGAAGGAGGCGGACAGCCTGATGACACTGGGACTCTCCGATGGGAGGGTGGGGAGGCCCGCGTCCTTCGGGTCACGAAAGAGAAGGGCGTCGTCAAGCACCACGTCGATCGGATGCCGGCCGCGGAGGAGGTCCATGGCGCCGTCGAATGGGACCGACGGTACAAGCACATGCGGATGCACACGTCCCAACACCTCATGTCCGGGCTCGTATTCCGAACCTACGGGGCGAGGACCGTCGGCAACCAGATCCACATGGACTACAGCCGCGTAGACTTCCAACCCGCCAACTTTACGCCTGAGGATCTGAAGCGAATCGAGGACGATTGCAACCGAGTCATCGCTTCATCGCAGGACGTCCGAATCTTCGAGGAGGACCGCGTGGTCGTCCAGAATAAGATCGAAGATCGCGCCCTCTTGGATCTCATCCCACAATCCGTGCGCCGCCTGCGGATCATCGAAATCGGGAGTGCGGACTACTGCCCCTGCGGCGGCACGCATCTGAAGAACGTCTCCGAGATCGGGACGGTCCACATCCTCGAGAAGCGGTCGAAAGGGAAGGAAACGGACCGCATCGTATACGAGCTCCTCGCTGGGTAAGCGGCCGGCACATTGGAACCGGGAGCGAGTGCTTATGGACTGCTAGCCCTTTGGTTGACGGGGCCATGAAGGCCGGGATCGTCGGGGTCGGAAAGGTCGGCGGCGCGGTTGCGTTCGCCCTCGCCCGAGAAGGCCCATGGGACGAACTCGTCCTCGTCGATGCGGTGGCGGACCTCGCGTGGGCTCAGGTCGAGGACATCCGCCACGGCTTGCGCGTGTCCACCCAGCCCACCATCCGCGTGGGCAAAATCGAGGACCTCGCGGATTGCGATGTCGTCGTCTTGTCGGCCGGACAAGGGCGAAAACCTGAGATGACCCGGCTCGACCTATTGCATGCGAACGCCGGCCTGGTCGCGAAACTGAGCGAAGACATCGCCCGTGCGGCGCGGCGGGCGAGCCTCGTCGTGTTGACGAACCCGATGGACGTCATGACGACGATCGCGTGGCAGTCGACCGGATGGCCGCGGACTCGCGTGCTGGGCTCCGGCACCCTTCTGGATTCGCAGAGGTTCCGGATGATCCTCGCGGACCACCTGAACGTCCCTTCTGTCAAAGTCTCCGCGACGGTTCTGGGCGAGCACGGCGAGCAAGTCGTGCCCGTGTTCAGCCGCGCCAAGGTAAGCGGGCGGCGCCCGACGCTCTCGGCGAAGGACAAGGAAGAGATCACTCGACGGCTCCGCGACGTGAGCACGCGCATCATCGCGGCGAAGGGCGGCACGGCGTTCGGCCCAGCAGGTGCGACGGTGGAGCTCGTGATGGCGTTGATCGGCTCACGGCCCCGGGTCGTGCCTTGCTCCGTCGTCCTCGAGGGAGAATACGGGGTCCAGGGGGTCGCGATCGGCGTCCCTGCGGTCCTGGGCACGGGACGCGTCCTCGCCTTGGAAGAATGGCCCCTCGCCAACGACGAGCAAACCGCGTTCGAAGAGGCGGCCCGCGATCTGAAGGCTTTCGCCGACGACGCCTCGGTCCTTCTGAAGGGCAACCCGGGACCATCCCCATGAGAGGAGGATAGGGCAGCCGTCACGCGTCGACAGCCTTCGTCCCGTCCCAGATTTTCCGCTTCCCTTTCTCCGCGGCGGGGATGAGGAGGTCACGTTTCGATTTCGTGGGGATGATGAAGTACTCCTCCGTCTTCCCAGACTCGGAAAAGAGGACGAGCTTCACCTTGCCACCCTCCATGGGTTGACCTGTCTCCGGGTTCAGGTAGTTATATCGAACATAGCGCCCTCGGTCGATGAGGGATCGGACCTCGATCTCGCCTTTCTTGGTGCGTGTGAGGACCTCTTCCGGGAACGTCGTCATGGTCTTCGCGGGGGCAACGGGGGACGGTCCAAAGAACGTAGCGGCGAGCTCCCACGCCCGAAGGACCGTCGTTTCGCGGAATGATTTTCAGCCAATCCACGGCTAAGTGATTCTCACCGGCTGAAGGTCGTGTGGGAACTCTTATGGAACCACGCCCACCCTCGGGACCGAAACCATGTCCCACAGCTACGAGACGGGAAGAGGAGCCATGGCCGAAATCGGCGCGAAGCAGCCTCACGAGCTGCTCCTCATGCTGGGCGGCCTCTTGGCCCTGCTCCTGACCCTCGCGACTTATGGGATCCAGTGGCTGACGACGGGAATCCCGCAGAACCAGTATGCCACCGTGACGACGGCCGTCATCATCAACGTCGTCCTCGGTGGGGCCCTGTGGGCCTCCTCGGCGATTACGCGGAAGAACCTGATGAACGGAGCCATCGTGGCGGGCGTGATCAGCATCATCCTGATCTACTTCGGCGGTCGGCCCGGCCAGATCGGCGGCATCGTCGGGATCCTCGGCGCAATCCTCGCGGCGGCGAAGCCGTACCTCCCCTGGTCCCAACGTGACTAGGCCGGCATTCTCGGCCTAGCCCTGCGAAGCTCCGCCAGCGGAGCCCTTTCCCCTTTTTTGATCTCTATTCCTCTCCGGTACATTTGGCATCGAGATCCGTCGCCACACGCCCCAGACTGACTCGAACCCCCTCGAGGAACGCTCGAAACAGTCCGAAGTGCAAGGGTGCGCGGCCTCGTTCTGCTGGCTGATTCTCACCGACTGTCAACAGGGTCGGAACCCATATACTTCGGATGGCGCGTGGGTCGCCGAAACCATGACCCAGAGCTACGACACGGGAAAGCAAGCGATGGTCGAACTCGGCGCGAAGCAGCCTCACGAGCTGCTCCTCATGCTGGGCGGCATCCTGGCGGTCCTCCTGTCGGTGGCAATCTATGGGATCCAGGCGGCAAACCAAGGAATTCCGCCGAGCCAGTATGGCACCGTCACGACGACGATTGTAATCAACGTCGTTCTCGGTGGAGCTCTGTGGGCGTCCGCGGCGATTACGCGGAAGAACCTGATGAATGGCGCCATCGTGGCGGGCGTGATCAGCATCATCCTGATCTATTTCGGAGGCCAGCCCGGCACGATTGGCGGCGTCGTCGGGATTCTCGGAGCAATTCTCGCCGCAGCGAAGCCGTACCTCCCCTGGTCCCGTCGCGAGTAGGCCACCGGAAATCGTCCCGTTCACGCCGCGCCACGCGCGGCGCATCCACCTTCGGTTAGCCGCAACGAGGGACGACTCGAACGTTTCCACCCGGGACGCGCCTGTTCGCCGACCGCGACTGGCCGCGCAGACTCATCGCTCGAACAGAGTCTCGCCTGCACACACGATCTTGTCGATCTTGTAGTATGGGAGACGGATTGTGCCCTTGATGAAATAGCGACGCCCGAGCTCCTGGATCTCCGATCCTCGGATCAACTGAAATCCTTCGGGCCGCGTTCGATCCCGATAGAAGATGGCCGCCTCCGAGAGGCGGTTCGGTTCGCGCCACCGCAATCCGTTCAGCACCTCGCGGGCGGTGCGTCTCATCGTAGGAGCCATCGTGCGCGGAGGGCATCGTATTCGCGGCACAAAGACCATATCGCCCCGACCGGTTGCGAGGACCGTGGACTACCCGCCCCGCGTCCGGGCCGTCCTGGATCATGCGAAAGCTACCCATGGCGACACGGTCCTCGTTCATGCGAAGGGCGAACGCTACGAGGGTACGCTCATGCCGCACCACGGCTTCAGCGGCGAGGACATCCTCACGCTGAAGCTCCCAAGCGGGTATAATGTCGGGATCGCCGTCGGGGACGTCGAGTCCGTTGAGGTGACGGCCAAACCGCCGGTGACCCGACCAGAACGCCACCTCCCTCCCCCGACTGAAGACAAGCCCACCATCGCGGTGCTCGGCACGGGCGGGACCATCGCGTCGTACGTCGACTACCGCACCGGCGCCGTCCATCCCGCCGTCACCGCAGAGGAGCTCGTCTTCAGCGTCCCGGAACTTCTGGACGTCTGCAACATCCGTGCCCGGGTGATTTACAGCATCTACAGCGAGAACCTGAAGCCGGAGAACTGGCAGCGTCTCGCGCGGGAAGCCGCAAAGGAGTTCGAATCCGGGGCTGCCGGCGTGGTCATCCCGCACGGCACCGACACATTGCACTTCACGACCGCGGCGCTTTCCTTCATGCTGCGCGACCTCACGGCCCCCGTCGTCGTGGTCGGTGCGCAACGGTCGAGCGACCGGCCCTCCTCCGACGCCGCGATGAACCTCCTCAGCGCCGCTCGTGTAGCGACCGCGGACCTCGGCGAAGTCGTCGCGGTCATGCATGGAGAGACGAGCGACTCGTTCGGCGTGATTCACCGGGGCACGAAGGTTCGCAAGATGCACTCGTCGCGCCGCGATGCGTTCCGCTCCTTGAACGCCACGCCACTTGGCCGCGTTCATCCGGACGGCCGGGTCGAACTCACGGAGCGCGTCCTCCCGCGCAGCAAAGGGCCGACGAAAGTGGACGACGCCCTCGACCTGAAGGTCGCACTCGTCTACTTCTACCCCGGCCAGCGAACGTCCGAACTCGAGGCGACCCTCGCCGGGCTCCACGGCGCCGTGATCGCGGGGACCGGACTGGGCCACGTCTCGCATGACTTGATCCCGATCCTGCACGGGGCGGTCCGAGACGGCGTGGCGGTGGTGATGGCGACCCAGACGCTCCAAGGCCGCGTGAACATGCGGGTGTACGACACGGGCCGCGATTTGATGAAGGCCGGGGTCATCAGCGCGGAAGACATGACGCCGGAGACGGCCTACGTGAAGCTCATGTGGGTCCTCGGTCACACCCGCGAACCGCCCGAGGTCGCTCGCGCGATGGCGACGAACGTCGCGGGGGAAATCAATCCGAGGATCGGCCTCGACGAGTTTGCGGAGTGAGTGCGGCCGAACCGGGCTCGTTAAGCTTATCCTGCCCATGAGGTTGGGCGACTCGGATGAAGATCGATCAGGTCGGGGAGGTCGGCGTCGTCCTGACTGAAGCGAACGAGCCCGTCCTCCACGGAGGCGACCAAATCATCGGGTACCGCTCGCTCAAGTACGTCATCTTCAAGCCCGTGGCCCTCGCAAAGAAGACGCTCGTCGAGCAACGCGAAGGATGGGTGTGGCAGACCCGCCGACGAGTCCTCCTCCTCGACATGGAATGGCTCGACCTCCCCGGCGGCAAGAGAGGAAAACGCTACCACGAGATTCCGCTCGAGGAGACAATCGACGTGGTTCCGAAGCGCAGGCGGGTGCTCCTCGTCACGGAAGACAAGGAACATGGCAAGGTCGTCTTCGAGTTCCGACCCTTCGGTGCGGCGTCCCGATTGCTCGCGTGGCTCAAGAAGGAGAAAGAGCACCGCCGGAAGCGGGAGGAAGGGACGCTTCGGTCCCCGTACCGCGAGGAGGATCGGGATTCGGGTCGCTAACGGCCGCCTGTCCGTGGGGGTGGTTGCAGCCCCTGGGCT
>VBLV01000115.1:8841-9422 GCA_005879045.1 Methanobacteriota archaeon
GTTGGCGGGGATTGCATCCGGGCCACCTGTTGCATCTGGTACGCCTGTTGCATTTGTTCCGCCCGTTGCTCCGCTTCCCGTCGTGCCCGCTGCCGTCGCTTCATCCGCCGCGTGTAGAGGAGGGAGCCGATGAAGGCCAATCCCAGGATAAACAAACCACCCGCCTGGGCCGGTGCGTTCCCCTGGTAAAAGACTCCGAGGAAGAGGAGGACCAAAATCCAAAAGACGATGTACCCGACGATCCGCCGCTTCGCGAAGTCGAAGAACCGACCCATCGACATTGCCCGTTGCAACCGGGGGCCAAGAAGCCACCGGTCTCAGTCGCGTCCGTGCGACTATCCCAAAGGTACATCGCCCGCGGTCGCGTTGGAAGAGACGATTGCTCATGTCCGCCCTCGACGAGTACGAACGCGTCTGGGACATGTTCCTGGAGACGCATCGTCAGACGCACGGGGAGAACCACGTGCCGACCCGAGACTTCAATTGCTGCGGCGAATACGCCGTCTTCATGGCCCTCCGCGCGGTTTCGTCGCTGAAGCCGGATTACCCGGAGCGGCTCCTCCTCCGGATGGCCGCGATGC
>VBLV01000115.1:9450-13383 GCA_005879045.1 Methanobacteriota archaeon
TTCTACGTGAAAAACCTCCTGTCGACGGATGGCGAGCCGGAGCCTTCGGACCCCGAGCCCCTTCGTGAATACCGCGCGAGCCGGCGGTATCACATCTTGTGGTCCGAGCTGAAGGAGTCGGCGGCAAGAATCGCGGAGCTCGAGCAAGAACTCGAACGAGCGGAGACTCGAAACGCAGAACTGGAGGAGACCCTCCAGAAAGCCGGCGTCCCGGTCCCGTCCGCGGGGAAGGCTTAATCCCGACGCCTGGACTTCCTGAGCCGATGGACTACCGAGCGCTCGGCCTGAAGGTCGGGCTCGAGATTCACCAGCAGCTCGCGACGCGGAAGTTGTTCTGCGAATGCGAATCCGTCCTCGTCGATGAACCGGGAGGCATTCGATTCCGTCGCCGGTTGCGGCCGACACAGTCCGAGATGGGCGAGATCGACGCGGCCGCGCTCGAGGAAGCGAAGCGCCGCCTCACGTTCGTATACGAAGCCACTCCGAATTCCTGCCTCGTCGAGGCGGACGAGGAGCCGCCGCACCCGCCGAACCCCGAAGCCCTGGACATCGCGCTCGAGATCGCCCTTCTGCTGGATGCGGACCCGGTCAACGAAGTGGACTTCATGCGCAAGATCGTGATCGACGGATCGAACACAGCGGGGTTCCAGCGGTCCGGGCTCGTGGCCCTCGACGGGCGCCTCGAGGTCAATGGAAAGCGAATCGGTGTGCCCACGATCCTCCTCGAGGAAGACGCCGCGCGCAAGCTCGGGGAAGCGGGGGCCGAGGTCGTCTACCGACTCGACCGGCTCGGCATCCCGCTCGTGGAAATCGCAACGACACCAGACATTGAGACCCCGGAAGAGGCGCGGGAGGTCGCCCTCGCGTTCGGATCCCTGCTCCGGGCGACGCGGAAGGTGAAGAGAGGGATCGGGACCATTCGCGAGGATGTGAACGTCTCCATCGAAGGCGGCGCGCGGATTGAGATCAAAGGGGTGCAAGAGCTCCGCCTGATCGCGACGTTCGTCGACAAAGAAGTCGAGCGGCAGGTGATGCTCCTCGATGTCGCGGCGGAACTGAAGAGACGCAACGCCACGTCTGTGCCCATCGAACTCCGCGATCTGACCTCTCTGTTCCGCGAGACGGGATCGAAAGTCGTGCAGACCGCACTGAAGAAGGGCGGTGTCGTCCTCGGATGGGCGCTCCCCGGCTTCGCGGGGGTGTTGAAGGGAAAGCTCGGTCCGGAACTGGCGGCCCACGCACGCGTCGCAGGCGTGGCGGGAATCTTCCATTCCGACGAGCTGCCCGGATACGGAATCACTCCGTCAGAACTCGACGCCGTTCGCAAGTCGTTAGGGCTCGGCGTATCCGATGCATGCGTCCTCGTCGCGGAGGAGGAATCAAAGGCCCGGGCCGCGTTCGACGAGATGGGGCCGCGGGCGATCGCCGCCCTCCGAGGCGTTCCCCCGGAGACCCGGGAACCGCGGCCCGACGGGACCACGGAGTACAGCCGCCCGCTCCCCGGAAAGGCCCGCATGTATCCGGAGACGGACGTGCCGCCAATCCGCGTTACCGCGGAACGCCTTCGGCGGATCCGCGAGCACCTCCCCGAGAAACCGGACGTCACGGTCGCGAGGCTCGCTCGGGAATACGGGATTCACGAGCAGCAGGCGCGTCAGCTCGTCCAGGAAGGGAGCGATGCCGCGTTCGAGATGATCGCGCACGAGTTCGGCGAGGCGAAGCTCGTCGCCTCGGTCCTCCTCTACACGTTCGGCGAGCTTCGAAGGGAAGGATTCGACGTCGATGGCATTCCCGTGGACCATTTGCGGGAACTCTTCTCGTTGATGAAGGCGGGACGTTTCGCGAAGGAAGCGTTGCCGGGGCTCGTCCGGGAGATGGCCCGCGCCCGCTCCCGCGCGTCGGAGGCAATTGCGGTTCTGGGTGTGACGCAACTGAGCCGCCAGGATCTGGAGTCGATCGTCGACGAGGTGCTGCGAGCTTCACAGGATCTCATCGCCTCGCGCGGGGAAGCGGCCGAGAAAGCCCTCATGGGTGAGGTCATGAAGCGCGTGCGGGGCCGCGCCGATGGAAAGCTGGTGAGCCAACTCTTGCACGACCGCCTCGAGGCTCACCTCAAGAAAAAGCCGAAGGGAACGAAAAAAAGGTAAAGTCTCCACAACAGGTCAGACGCCGACAATCATCAGCGCTTGCCTTTCTTGGATTTCTTCGCGGTCTTTTTCGCTGCCATGGTGGGGTCTAACTCCTCCTCGGGGGCCAGGCCCCGGTTGATGTGATACACGTGCATGTCTCGACTCTTAAACATGCGCCCGGTATTCCACGGCGCCGCAAAGAACGCCACGTCCGAACTGTTAAGGCGATTCGAACGATGCCGTCGGGGGAGAAACGAATGAAGGCCTACATCTCGATCGACATGGAGGGAGTCTGTGGCATTGTCCGGGAAATCGAGACGGACCCGAAGAAGGGAGGCGATGCGTACCAGCAGAGTCGACACCTGATGACCCAGGAGGCAAACGCCGCGATCGAAGGATGCATCAAAGGGGGCGCGACGGAAGTGTTGATCGCAGATTCCCATTGGAATTTCGACAATTTGGTCCCCGAGGAGCTGCACGAGGCGGCGACCCTCCTGCGAGGAACGCCGCGGGGGTTGTCGATGATGCAAGGCCTCGATGCGTCATACGACGCCGCGTTGTTCGTCGGATACCACGCGAGGGCAGGCACGCCGCGGGCAATCCTCGATCACACCTACAGCGGGACGATCGCCGCCATACGAGTGAACGGCACGGAGGTCGGGGAGACCGGAATCAACGCGTATCCGGCGGGCCACCAGGGAGTTCCGGTGGTCCTCGTCACGGGTGACCGGGCCGTGACCGCGGAGGCGAAGGCGCTCATCCCGAACGTCCACACGGTCGCCGTGAAAGACGCCACCGGAGCCACATCGGCGAGGAATCTGCATCCGAAGAAAGCCCGGGAACAGATTCGAGCGGAAGCCACGAAAGCGATCCAAGGCGCGAAGTCGATCCCACCGATCCGAGCGAAGACACCGATCGAAATGATCATCGAGTTCCGAGGCACGTACGCGGCCGACGCGCGGCGATGATCCCGACCGTCCGCCGCATTGGCGGATTGCGGTTCGAATTCGAAGCCGGCGATTACCCGGAGGCGTTCCGCATCTTTTACGCGATGGTGACCATCGCCGGCGGCGACTGATCCCGACTCCAGATGGACTGACAACTCCCTAGTCTGGGGTTTCAGGTCGTCCTTGGAACCTGAATCCCACTTCTATCAACCCGCAGGATCAATCATTGACGGGGCAGAGACCCCCAAGCGTGCGTGGCTCGCCAAGCACCTCGCGCTTTCTGCCAATGGCGGCGGGCGAGGACGGCCCAAACAAGGAAGAGACCGACCCACACCACAAGTGGTAGCCACACCCACACCCACACGCCTAAACCAAGCAAGGAAAGGAAAGTACCCGCGAGGATTCCGTACAAAAGGATTCCGTTTGGAGATATTCGCACCATCCAGAAAGAGCGGCGAAAATGTCTGAATTCCTCCGAATGCACGGAGGCGAAATGGGGCCGCACGTCCTGCTCGCCGATCTTTGCGGAGCATATAACACACGGAACGAGGATGCTCCCGACATCCTCGAAATAAATGCGTCTCGTTTTCGCGACGAAGGGAAATGGAACGAAAATGCCGGCACACATGGCTATGAAAATCGCGATTACGTACCAAACTGGGACATGAATTCCAAGCATCGCGGCGGGGACAAACAGCCCGAGGAAGAAACCCACGCCTGAGCCCACGACCGCAGTGATGACGATTCGCATGTTTCGTGCGTGGGCTCGCTGCTGCCGCTCAAAGTTAACGGGGTGAATCCCTCGATTGTGAAACTCTCTCTGTTCGAAGAGCATCTCTGCTCGACAGAGTTTGCAG
>VBLV01000116.1:0-12978 GCA_005879045.1 Methanobacteriota archaeon
GTGGACGCCGGCCATCAAGATGGAGTTCTTCACTTCACACGCGTTGCCCACCTTCGTCTTCGGGCCGATCGAGGTCGACGGCCGGATGTAGCAGTTCGGACCGATCTCGGCGCCGGCCCCGATGACCGTCGGTCCTTCGATGTACGCGCCCCGCCGCACGCGGGCGCCCGCTTCCACGAGGACCTCGCCGACGAGGGTCGCGCCCCCGTCCACGTCGGCGTGGTTCGCCCCCTTCAGCGGGGCGAGAAGGGCCGCGTTCGCCCGGAGTAGGTCCCACGGCCGACCGACGTCGATCCATTCGCCCGGGAGGCGGAATCCGTAGACGTCCTGCTTCTCCATCAACTCACGAATCGTGTCCGTGATCTCGTACTCCCCTCGAGGGGACTTTGGGGTCTTGTCGATGAGGGGAAAGATGTCCTCGTCGAAGATGTAGATGCCCGCGTTGATCAGGTTCGACTTCGGCCGACGGGGCTTCTCCTCCAGGCCGGTCACCTTGCCATCCTTCACCTCGACGACGCCGAACGACTGCGGGTTGGAGACCTCCGCCAGGGCGATCACGGGAGCGCGGACCTTTCCGTGGTGGGCGATCATCGCGGCGAGCGCCTCGCCGGAGACCACCACGTCGCCGTTCACGCTGAGGAAGGAGCCGGTGACGTGGGACCGCATGCATCCGATCGCATGGGCGGTGCCGAGCCGCTCCGTCTGTTCCTCGTACGCGATCGAGAGACCGAGGCCTTCGCCGTCCCCCAGGCTCTCGCGGATCCGATGGCCTTGCCAGCCGATGAGGACGGCCACCTGCGAGATGCCCGCGGAGCGCAGCGCCTCCAACGTGTGCCGGAGAAATGGCTTGCCGGCCACCGGAAGAAGGGGCTTCGGAAGATTGGCCGTGAGGGGACGCATCCGGGTGCCCTCTCCGGCCGCGAGGACCACGGCCTTCATTCGGTGGCACCTTTCGCGCTCGATAGGACCGCGGAATATATCTCGTTTGCTCTGGTCGCATCCCGAGACTCGGCGGTGAGCCGAATCTTCGGCTCCGTCCCGGAGAAACGGACAAGCGACCAGCCGTCGTTGAACTGGAGCCGCCATCCGTCGACAGTGCTGACGTGCCCTCCGAGTGCCCGCAGGGCCGCGTCGAGCCGGGATTCAATCGTCTTGCGTTTCGACGGATCGTACACGACCGATCCGCGAAGCACAGGATACCGGGGGATTTCCTGCACCATCATATCGAGTGGGCGGGCCGCGACCATCGTGACGAGTCGCGCCGCGGCGTAGACGCCATCGGGGCACAGCGTGGCCTTCGGAAAGATCCACGTCCCGGAGGGCTCGCCTCCGAAGTCGGCTCCGCGACGCTTCAGCTCTGCGGCCACGTAGACGTCTCCGACCCGCGTGCGCCAAATCGTCGCCTTCGGAAGGAGATCGTCGAGGACCATCGATGCGTCCACGGGGACGACGAGGCCGTGTCGGACTTCCTCACGGGCGAAGAGGGCCAGGAGCGTGTCTCCTCCGACGAATCGTCCTTCGCGGTCGACCGCGACCATACGATCTCCGTCGCCATCGTGGGCGATGCCGAGGTCTGCATGGACCGCGCGAACGGTCGACGAGAGCACCGCGAGATTCTCCTCGAGCGGCTCGGGATCTCGACCGGGGAAGTGTCCGTCCGCCTGGGCGTTGATCGCGATCACATCGCAGCCCATCTGCCGCAGCAGGAACGGCGTGATCGTCGAAGTCGCACCGCATGCGCAGTCCACGACGACGCGGAGTTTCGCGGTCCCCAGGTCCTTGAGGATCGCCTCCACGTGCTGCTCGACCAGATCGGGCCGAGACGAGACCATGCCAACGTGGTCCCATGATGGCACTGTGAGACTTGCACGGTCGAGCGCTTCCTCGATCTCCCGTTGTTGATCCTCGTCGAACGCCATCCCGTCCGGATTCCACAGCTTGATTCCGTTGTACGGGGCGGGGTTGTGAGAAGCGGTGACGACCGCGCCGCACGCGAACTCGCGGGCTCCGCGGGCCAAGGTCGGCGTCGAGACGAGACCCGCGTCGATCGCGGGCGCGCCGGAGGAAAGGACACCGGCCGTGAGCGCCTGGACGAGCATCGGTCCGGTGACGCGAGGGTCCCGCCCCACGATCGTGCTGCCGTAGATTTCTCCGAGGATCATCCCGACATGGAGGGCGAGCTCCGAGGTCACGTCGATGTTCCCCAGTCCTCGAATCCCGGAAGAACCGAACCGCGGCACCAATCGAGATACGGCGGGCACAATAGAAAGTCTTCTCGCGAGCGGCCCGCGCCTCCCTGAAACAACCATTAAATAGCGACGTCCGGATTGCAAGCGCGCGCGAGTCGGACCGCGTCCAGGAGGGATCGGATGGTCATGGAGCCCGTGAGCGTCGAGGAGGCCATCGAGAAAGCAAAGAAGAAAGGTCTCCGGCCGGGCCGCGTCAAGGGAACCGACGGGGTTCAGTTCACAAAAGGTCGGAATAACCGAATCGAAGTCATCACCTGGGATGAATTTAGGACGACACTCGCGGACCGACAACTCGAGGTCTTCGATTCGAACGGCTTCATGAAAATCATGAAGCGCCAACGCTGACGCATGGAATGCGGACACATCGAGGCGTCTAGTCTCGCGCGCGCCCGCAGTACGGGCACACCTTCCAGTCTGCGAGGAGAGCCGCGCCGCAACCCTTGCACGGCGGCGGCATCGCAGGGCTCGCCTTCGCCGTGGATCCGCTCGGTGCCGTCGAGAGAAACTGCCAGAAGGCGAGGATGAGGTTCCGCGCGTCCGTTTCGTATTCCGAATAGGATACCGCACCGCCGAGGACCGCGACGGGCAGGATCAGCACCGCGGTCACCGCGCCGGCGATGAGACCTTCATCCGTGATCTGAGCGCTGAGCGTCAGATCGACGTTGCATCCGCCCGGGATGTCGTCCACGATCAGGTCGAACTCGCGGCGCAATCCGATCCGCGAGTAGTACGAGGAACCGTGGAACCGATACGGTCCGGTCTTCGTGAGATGGAATCCCTGGCGTCCCCACCACTCCCAGGATTTCGCCCAGACGTCATCGCGGCGAAGTCCGGGGAAGGATCGCACGTCCCGTTTTTCGAACACGTCGTCCGTGCAATGAAACCGGAGCGCTTAGGTCTTGCGTTCCTTCCGCTGTCCCCATAAGATTATTACGAGTCCACGAAATCGCGTCCGGCTGCGTCGTGCGTGGGTGGCCCAGCTTGGTCAAAGGCGCAGGGCTCAGAATCCTGTCCCGTAGGGGTTCGCAGGTTCAAATCCTGCCCCACGCATCTTGTCGAGACGGGATGCGGTCGTTGCCATCCCGCCCCACTCCTGGACATTGGCAGCCGCGGGCCGAATCGAGGCGCGTCGCGGGGGCTTGAAGATCACCTCAACTCTCGAGTGGAGTCTGTTAGCGGCGGCCACCGTCTTCAACGGCATCCTGGCGGGAGGCAGTCTGATCAAGTCCGTGGTGGAACTTCCGGCTCGCCGAACGATCGGCCTCCCCGCCATGGCGGACTACCATCGAGCCGCGGACCTTCGCACCGGATTCTGGATCTATCCTGCGCTTGGCTTAGGTGCACCAATCCTCACAATCGCGCTCGCGATCGCCTTCGCGGTCTACCGGGGAGCACCGATGGCTGCCGCTTCGTTTGGCTATCTGGCTGCAGCGCTCTCGTTGGCCCACGTGTTCGCGCCGACCCGGGCGGCCCCGAACTTGCTCCAACTCCGCTCCGGGGTATCCGAGGAGGCGGTCCTCGCAGGCGTCTACCGTGGGTTTACAAGATGGCAGACGGTCCGGGCGATCCTTCAGCTCGCGGGGTTCGTAGCCGTCGTTCTGGCGTGGGCCTTTCTCGCTCCTCTCGGCCAATGAACGAGACCAGGCGTCCGATTCGCCCTCAAAACGACGGACGAAAGTGGACGTTCGACAGGAAGTGAGTGGGGGTATCCGACGGCCGGTTGTGGCTTCCGACGGACCTCTTTGTGCCGTGGCCATGTGAATTCCTATAAGGATCGACATCGCCCGCGGACGACACGATCTCGGGCAGATGTATCGGTCGTAGCTATACTTACATACACTCTCACGTTTGATATACACCGCGCACACTATGCGCGAAAGCTATTCATATTTCCAGAGGCATTTTAGGAATGCACAAGTGAACCGGAGTTTGAAGGTCGCCGGCGACCTCGAACCCCGCGTGTCGGCGCTCGCGCCGACCTTGTTTTCACTTGGAGGTGTTCCAATTGCCGTCCCAAAAGTTCAGCCGAAAGTACCTGACGCGACACAAGAAGAGCGGGCAGCTCTGGCGCCGCGCGGCTCGGATCACCCCCGGAGGCGTTGAGAGCAACGTCCGGTACTTCAAACCGCATCCGTTCCTCGCCGATTACGGAGATGGTGGCTACATCTACGACGTCGACGGCAACAAGATCCTCGATCTGATGATGGGATTTGGCGCCCTGCTCCTCGGCCACAACAACCGGGACATCGCCCTCGAGGTGATCAAGCAGCTCGAATCCGGGTCGATGCTCGGCGTGACGAGCGAGCTGTTCATCGACTACATCCAAGCGGTCCGGAAGGCCGTCCCCTCGATGAAGAAAGTGCGGTTGTGCAACAGCGGCACCGAGGCGACGATGCACGCGATCCGAACCGCCCGCGCGTACACGGGCCGCGACAAAATCGCGAAAGCGGAGGGAGCCTACCATGGCGCCCACGACTACGTGCTGCAGAGCCTCGACATGGACAGCCGCACCGCGAGCCGCATGAACGGCTACCGGCCGATCCCGTACGGCCGCGGGATTCCGAAGGCCGTCTCCGACCTGGTGGTGATCTTCCCGTACAACGACATCGAGGCCACCGCCACGGTCCTCGAAGAGAACGAGGACGAGGTCGGCACGCTCATCATCGAGCCCGTGCTCTGCGGGCCCGGCGTGATCGCGCCGAAGGCCAACTATCTCAAGCGTCTCCGTCAGCTCACCCGCAAGAAGGGCATCGTCCTGATCTTCGACGAGGTCCTCACCGGCTTCCGCCTCGCATACGGCGGAGCGCAGGAGTATTACGATATCCGCCCGGACATGACGACGTTCGGCAAGATCGCGGGCGGCGGGTTCCAGCTCGCGGGCTTCGGTGGCGAAGCCCAGATCATGAACGTCCTCGAGCCGGGCCGCGGATGGAAGTCCGCGACGTTCCACGCTGGGACGTACAACGGCCATCCGATCAGCGTCGCCGCGGGCCTCAAGGGTCTCGAGATCCTCGGAGACCACCCCGAGTACTACGACCGCATCAACGGCCTCGGACGCCAACTCTACAGCGGGCTGCAGGACCTCGCGGACGACCGCCGCATCCCCGCCTGGGTCGAATACGTCGGATCGATCGGCAACGTCTACTTCACGACGAAAGACGAGATCCGAAACTTCCGCGACACGCTGAGCGCAAACACGCGTCGATGGTGGAACTGGTTCATCCACTGCCTCGGGAACAACGTCCTCTTCGGAATCCCGAACACCGGTGAGCGCGCGTTCATGTGCACGGAGCACACGGAAGAAGACATCGAGTGGGCCCTCGAGGTCGCCGACAACGCATTCGCCGCGATCGGGAAGGAAGCGCGGCGCCATAAGGAAAAGGCGCCCACAGTCCAACTCCAGGCGGTCAGCGAGCAAGCGGCCGCCTACGGCGAGGCTCCGACGCCGCCGAGTGTGTGAGCTCACACGCGACGAGAGCGCGGTGGGCCGACGGCTCTTGCCGTTATCCTCGGGCCTACGATGCGAGGGATCTCCAAGCGATCCAAGCGCCGAGGAATCCCGGTACTGCGAACAGAAGAAAGACGACTCCGAAGACGCCGAACAACCGGACTTGGATCGCGTAGTAGGCCGCGACCGCTGCGACGAGAACTCCGTTGACCACCGCGGCTGCGGTAACCACAATCCTCGATGGAGATTCCTTTCCAAGCCAGATCCCTCCCGCGAATCCGATCGCAGACGCGGCGATCAGCACGACGGCGCTCCAGATCAGGAGCGTCTGGATCAGGTCGCTGCTGGAGAGCGGGAGCGTTTCTAAGTTCACGGCGACAGCCGCGAGGAAGATGATTGCGTCCAAAGCGGAAAGAAAGAGAAGGGGCCGAGCCTGTGCTCCGGCTCGGCCTTCGGGCATCCTGCGCCTCTAATCGCTTCGCCTACGTCTTGGGCCTCCGAGCTGCCCGCCACGCCGCCAGCGCAAAGATCGCTGCGACCGCAGAGAGGATCGCCGCCACGGACGCGCTCGACATCGCCAACAGCCCGCTGCTCGACTGGAGCGAGGTCAGCTGTTGGTTGGCGGTGCCGGCGTTCGTCTTGATCGTCGCGACGTCACCCTGTATGGTCGTAATCTTTCCATTCAGCGACTCCAGGGTGGCGGTGACGGTGCCCAGCGTCGTCTGGACGGTCGCCACGTTTCCGTTGATGCTCGTAATCTTTCCGTCAAGGGCGGCGAGATTCGCGGTCAAGGTCCCGATGCTCGTCGAGATCGTCGCGGTGTCGCCCTGGACGGAGTCGAGCTTTGCACTGACGGCAGTCAGATCAACACGAATCGTCCCCGTGTCCGTTTTGATTTGGGCGATGTCACCCTGGATCGCCACGACCTTGCTGTACTGCGCGGTGAGCGTTTGGCTCACCAGGAACGTGGCAAGGCCCGAACCCGATCCGGTCAAGAACGTCTCGGAAACGCTCGCCTGAGCGACCAGCGCATAGGTTCCCGGGCCCAGAGTGCCAGGCAACGTGTACGGCACCTTGTAGAGCCCGATGGCGACCTCCGTCACGTTCAGGGCATCCGAGGTTCCGGCCGGGCGCCAAAGGCTCGCCGAGATGGTCGCGGCCCGCAAGGTGCCCTGCGCCGTGACGAGGATATAGAATTCCGCGACTTCGCCAGGGAAGTGCAACGTCCCGACGCTCACCTGCACGTCCAGCGCGACCTTCTCGATGACGCGGAAGGCTGAGGAGGCCGATGCTCCGGTGTCCAGGTTGAAGCCCGAGATGAAGTAGTCGCCACCGACCACTGTGGGCACGATCACCAGGGTGACGAACGAGCCGTCGGCACTGCTGAGAGCCCGACCGCTGGACGTACTTCCGAACGAGAGGTCGACGTACACCCGGGACGGCCAGCCGTGGCCTGCGACACCCACCCCGGACCCAGGCGGACCGCTGGTCGCCGTGAGCACCAACGACGCTGCGACCCGGAACGGCCGTTCACCCGCGAAGTTCTCGTCCAAGGTCTGCACGACCACGGAATGCGCTCCGAACACGGCCTCTGGGACATCGAACGACCCGGAGAATGCCCCGGCCCCATTGGCCACAAGCGTCCCCACGACGTCTTCGTCGAACAATGCCTGGAGGTTCGCGTTCGCCCGAGCTCCGGAGCCGGTGAACGATATGTGCGTTCCGACCGCCCCGCTACCGGGTGTGATCGCGAGCTGGAGGCGCTCCGTGCTGGCCCAAAGGGACGCGTTCACGAGAATCTGCGCGATCCCTTGCGTCCAGTAGAAGTTCGCGAAGCCAAAGATCGGCGCGTATGAGCCCATCAGGACCCAGCGGGAGCCGGCATCGGTCACCTTCACGGCCAAGTTGTCCCCCACCCGCTGGCTGGCCGACGTCATACCGGTCCAGAGGTCGCCAATCGTCTTGCCGCTGAACCCGCTGAACCATGCCATCGGGAAGCACCCGGCCATGTTCGTCAGCCGCGTGTAGTATCCGACGGGACGGCCCCGCAAGACGGGATGCGCGGCGACCCCACCCTGCCAGATGTCGCCCGCACAAGGCCACGATTCGGTGCGAACCGCCGGATCGCCACGGAATTGGTTCAACAAGACGACTCCATAGGGCGCGGAGAAACCGTAGACGCTGTCCAGGAACAGGATCCCCGCCCCGGATGCGTCCGCCGCGGCCAGCAAGGCGTTGAACTGGTCGGCCGTCGGGAACACGCTGTTGAACGGTCTCCCGCTCAGGATGATGAGGTCCAGGTTGGCCGCAGCGGCGATCAGATCGTCCCAATTGCCCTGATACTGGGCCACGGCAAAGCGACCCGTGGCATCAAGGATCGTCTGGAGCGGGTTGCCCTGATCGTCGTACATGATTCCGACCCGCCGCTGCGCGACGAGGACGAAATCGAGCGTGGTCGTCTGGCCCTCCGTGACCGTCGCCGTGCCCTGCCCCGACTGGTAGCCGAACTTCTTGGCGGTGATCGTCCAATTGCCTACCGGCAGCACAATCGAGTACTGGCCATTTGCATCCGTGACCGTTTGCACCGGAGTGCCTGTCGCACGGATTTGTACGTCTCCGATCGGCGAGCCGTCGGTGTCCGCGACCGTGCCCGCGACGGAGCCGGAAGGCAACTGCACGAGGTAGACGGTCAGGTCCACAAACGCCATCGGCGAGATCGTTCCAGCCGTGGACAACCCGAAGCTAACCGGATCAGACTTGACCTTGGCGAGTCCGGTCCCGAGCCCGGTCGCCCAGCTGTAGCTTGCGGCCCAGGCGACCGAATTATCGAAGATCTTCACGGCCGCGCTCGTCCAGTCGTTCGAGACATGGGTCCAGAACTGCGGCGCCAATCCGCCCAACAGGACCCACTGGGTTCCGCCAGCTTGGGCTTCGACGGCAACGCTGTCGCCCTGGATCCCGGTCATGTTCGTTCCGACCTGCGCGAGCGTGGTCCCCGTGAAATTCGTGAACCAGGTGTGGTCCCCGTCGATGGTGCCATTCGTGTTGAGGATCACGGTCACGCTGTCCCCAGGGGCCCCGACGCCGGCGAAGATCGGGTGGCTCTGCAGGATGCTGAAGTACACGGATCCCTCGCCGAAATCAAAGATACGGACCGGCGGATTGCCCGTGTACGCAGACAAGAGAGTGATCCCGTAGGGCCAGTACCAGTAGCGGGCGTTGGCAAGAGACAAGATGTCCACGAAGGTGCTCTGCGCCGGCGCCGTGAGGTCGCTGTCATTCGAGAATCCGGACCAGTAGACGACGGGGAACGCGGAGAGAGACCACTTGAGAGCAATTGCGTCCGGGGCCTGGAAGTCGTACGGGGTGTAGCCGGCCGAGCTCAAGAGCCCTGCGAGCTCGCCTTGCCAATCTTGGTAGACCGCGATGCTCGTATTGCTCGAGGCGACGATGCTGAAATCGAGGGTCGTCGACGAACCGGGCACCACGGTAATGTTTTGCGATGGCGGCCAGAATCCACCCTTGAACGCGCCGACCCGATAGCTGCCTGCGTTAAAGGAGTCGATTTGCAACGAATAGCTGCCACTCGCATCCGTCAACGCCTGGTACTTACCCGGCCCTTCGGCCCAGATCAGGGTCGTCGGCGCGGGAGTGCTGTTGCTCGCGTACGTCACCGTGCCGCTCACGATGCCGGGGATATTCGGCGCCAAGGTGAAGTTCGCCCAGGACGTCTCATTCTCTTTGAGGTCAAGAGTCGCGTTCGAAGGAACGAAACCGGAGGCGGATGCAAGCAGATCGTAGTGGCCCGCTTTCAGGCTCGCCGTGAAGAAGCCGTTCACATCGGTCGTGACGTTCACGTTGGCTTGGACGATCCACACATTCGCTCCCGCGATGGGGCTCAGGTTCAGGTCGGTCACGTATCCGGCGATCGTCCCGTTGTACAGCTTCACGACGACCGGGATGAGCTGGCTGAGGTAGCCGAACTTGGCGAACGAGATGTTGTACGATCCCTCCGGAAGGCTGAGCTTGAAACTCCCGTCCGGCGCGGTCTTCGTGAACGCACCGAGCTCGACCGCGGTCACCGTGACATTTGCCACGGGTGAGGCGGATTGGCTGTCGTACACGACGCCGCGAACGCCCGTGTTCAGAATCAGGGAAAGCGTCACGGCCTTGGCCGTATCCAGGCGACCGTAACCGAATCGTTCGTCCTGGCCGGGGACCCCGAGGTCGACCACCGACTGCTGCAGGTTCTGGTACACCCGTTCGGGGCTCAGAGAGAATCCGGACGCCTGAAGCATCAATGCGACCGTCGCCGAGACGTGGGGGGTGGCCATCGAAGTCCCGCTCAGGAAGGCGTATCCGCCTCCCGGCTGCGTGCTGCGAACGTCGACGCCCGGAGCAGAGAAGTCCGGCTTGACATACGAGGACGGATAGGGCGGGAAGAATGGCCAGTCCGCCGGCGGGCTCGCCCAGGAGATCGTCTTGCCGCCGCTGAAATCAGCGATGTTGTCGTTGATGTCCGTCGCGCCGATGCCGAAGACTCCCCAGATATCGCCCGGGCTCCGGACGTTCCCGAGACCTTCGTTCCCGGACGCGGCGACGGGGACGACGCCCGCAAGGAGGCTGTTTCTGACCGGATCGATGAGAGCATTCTGATCCAAGGGATAGCCACCCCAGCTCATCGACTGGACGTTTCCTGGAGGAGTGGGGTTCCCGTTGCGGTCGAACGGACTCACGCACCACTCCATTCCGGCGATCACCTGCGCGAACGAGCCACTGCCGTTCGGCAGCACGAGGCCCATCATCAGCCATGCGCCAGGGGCGACTCCAATCGCACTTCCACTCGTGCTGTCGCCGGCAATCGTTCCGGAAACATGGGTGCCATGGAAGATGCCAAAGAACTCCGTGTCATGGGGGGTGGAGAAGACCGGGTTACCACTTCCGTCGAACTCCATCCAACCGCCCGGATAAGCGGGGTCGGATGAGTCCGTGGTATACAACCGACCGGCGAGGTCTGGATGCGTCGGATCGATTCCGGTGTCTGTCACGCAAACCCGGACACCTTCGCCGCGAATGCCGAGTGCCCAGGCCCCGGGTGCATTGACTTTCGCGATGTTCCAGTCGTAAGATTGGTTAGCCGTTGGTTCAGGATGGCCGATAACCGTCGGCGGCAAAGTGAGTGCGAAATTAGCGTGAATCCGTTCCACAATCGGATTCTGCGCGATGTCGCGCAGAGTGTCAGCATTGGTCGCCACGAGGAGAGAGTTCGTCAGCCAAAAGCGATGCAGGACCGTCCCGCCCCGATTCACGACAAGATTCGCGATCATCGGGTCCTGTGACCGGGTGGCGACCGCTTCCAGAGAGTCGACGACGAAATCGTGGCCTCTCGAGGCCCACGCTGGAGATGCGAAATCCTTGAGCTTGATCACCGCGATCGTAGGGCTGGCCGCGTTCGGAGCACTTCCAGCAGTCGAAGTCACCGAAGGCGTGTCCGAACTCCCTTGCGTGAGCACGCCCGGATCGATCTTCGCCAGATTCGTCTGATACGTGTAGGCCGCACCGACGGTCAGGCTCACCGCTGGAAGCACCATCACGACCGCCACAAATACGGCAAGCCACAGCGACGCTCGAGCACTCGAAAATCGCATGCTATCTCCCCCCTCGGAAGCCCTCTCCCCCAGAGAGCAAAAAGGGATGGTTGTGTGCATTACTTAAGTGTTTATGTCCGCAGCCTTCTCGATAGCCGAATGGATTCTAGTTTGAGGACACGGACGAAGAAATCCCGGGGACCCGCAAGGCCCGCGCTTCGCCCGGGTCAGTTCAAGCCCCGCGTCTCTTCCGCGTACTCGACGACCTGAATCCCTCGGCCTCGAGCCGAAAGTTCCTTGAAGTATGGCAACGGATCGAACGCGATCTCGGGCGGAATGACGCCCCTTTGCTGGATCGACCCGTTCACCATCCACTGGGCCGCGATCGAGGGCGGGACGCCGGTGTCGACGACGCCCCCGCCGACGTTCCACTTCTTGTGGGGCCATGTGACGGCCTCGTACCGCAAGGTCATCGGATTCCCTTCCTTCTCGCCCACGAGGACGCAGCGCTGGATGTCTACATCGAGTTCGGGATCCTTCGGCTTCGGCAGCGCATCGATCACCGTTGCGGTGGCGTCGTACGGGCGGACCTTCGTCCCCTCGATGACGATCTCCTCGCGGCTCGCGAGGCCCAGCCGAACGAGGGTCGCGATTGTCTCGCGGAAGGCGGCCGGGAATGCGACGATGAAGTCCATCTCTTGGACTCCTTTCCCGATGGTCTTCGGCATCGTCGCGAGCTCGGAATGGATTGTGTAGTATCCTTCGACGACGCCGACCGGCGGCATGAACTCGGAGCGCTCGAGGCCGGATAGGGCGGGCACGAACCGGATCTTCCCGTTGCGGAGGATCGGCGCATCGAGGGAGAACTCGTCGAAGATCGTGCGAATCGCGTACGGCGGCACGAACTTCCCGGGCTCGCCGCCGGCGACCACCGCGCCGCTGCTCCGGAGAAGCACCTTGTCGACTTTATCGAGTTTACTCGCTCCGTGCATGCCCATCACGTTCATCGTGCCGGGGGTCGACCCGATTCCGAGGACACACGTCACGTCGGCGTCCTTCGCCCGCGCGTCCAGTTTCAGTTGGCGAAGGGTCTGGTGGTAAAGTCCACCTAGATCGCAATAGTGAATTCCCGCCCCGATCGCCGCCTCCATGATCCGGACATTGAGGTCGTACCAGGTGCTGTTGACCACACAGTCCCATCGCTTCAGCTCTCGCAGCAAGGCAGCCGAATCTCGGGCGTCGACAGGGACCGCCGTCGCACGGTCATCCCGTTGCGCGGCCGCGAACGACTTCGCCTTTGCGGCGCTCCGTCCGGCGATCCCGATTCGCTCGACGCCGGGGCTCGCGAGAAGATCTGGAACCGTGGATTGGGCCATCGCACCGTATCCGCCGAGAATGAGGACCTTCAACGAGCACCGCGAGTCGCCGGAAGTCGAGGTCTTCATTTACGGTTTTCGCCGGGAACTCAAATCTCCGACAGACGCGTTGCGGCGAGGATTGCGCAACCGCCGAGGATCAAAGCCACACTCGTGCCGAACGCCATCGCATACCCGAGGTACTGCGCAGTGAATCCGCCGACGAGCGGCCCGAGGATCGATCCGAAGCCTTGGACCGCGTTGTACGTGCCGAACGCCTCCGCTCGGCCGTTCTCCGCAGCGAGGCGCGACACGAGGATGGAGCCCGCGACGTTGAT